>NZ_JBSRVI010000110.1:0-49814 GCF_055134445.1 Arcticibacterium sp. | reverse complement strand
CACAAAATGAATATTCTTGGCGTCAAAAGAATAGTATTTCTGATTCATTCCCCAAAAATCCATTGTTTCTTGTTTAGAGGAAACATCCATATCATGATTTCCTAATAAATGGTATTTAGGTTTTTTAAACTTGTTCCATAAATTGAGGAAATCTAAGTTCTCTTTTTTAGGGAAACAAAAATCTCCTAACTGAACGATAAAATCAACATCTTTAGAGATGGCTTCATTGATGAATTTTTCCAGTCTTTCCATTTTGTCAGGAATTAAGTCTGCATGAACATCTGCGACTATACCAAATACTAAAGGAGAAGACTCGTTAGTAATAATCTTATTCGTTTTGATACTCGAAGTAAGAGGAATTGGAAGTGCAAGAGTGCTCGTGGCAACACCTAAGTGTTTTAGGAAATACCTTCTTGATGAAATGAATTCTTTATTCATTAAGTATGTATAATTTTATTCTTTTGGCCTACTCAGTTACTAGGGTTGTAAATGCTTATCGGTACAACTAAGCTAATGCTTTTTGGATGCAGGAAAAAGTATTGTTAACGAAGGCAACCCAGAATTTTACATTTTTCAACAAATCATCAAAAGGCGGGTCTGGCCATCTTTTTCCATTGGGGCACGGTGAAGGCAAGGAGGAACCGGACTTTCTGGATAGTCAACGGCTAATCGCCATAGGTTACCTACACCTAAGCTGATGGGCTGTGCCTCGGGTTTGGCTTGATAATGGAGGTCAAAGAAGTACTCACTTAAAAAGGCTTCAAAGCCATGGTCTGCTCCGTCATATAGCTTTTTGAGTTCAGCTCGTATTTCTGGAACAAGCACTTTTTGAATGCCTTGTGCATTGGGTAATATGTCACTTGGCTCGCCATAGTAAGTACAGAAATAGGTGTTTGTGGGCACTGGAGAGCGGTCTACATGGTAAGAATAAACATCGGTCGGAAAAAACGGATAGGCATCATCTCGCTCATAATATTGGATTAGATTGAGACTCGGCAATGCCCCATTTTCCTTTAGCATCTTTAAGTCGTTTAAAAGGATTTCGCGAGCAAGCTGTCCCTGCTCACTAAGTTCTAGCTCAAGAAGTTCGGCAGCATCAATTTCTCTTATATTGTCTTTTAATGCTATTGCATTAACAATCTCAGAGAAATCACCTCTTAGCTCACGCTTCCAGCAAATGGCATTAATTATTCCCTGAAAAGGGGTGGAAATGAGGTCTTTAAAATTCGTGACGTGCTGAATTTGCCCTTCATTAGGAAATGAATCTGTCATGATGCTTTATTGCGGATTGAAATCATTTGGCTAAAGTAGCAATATTCAAATGCAAACAATAAAAATGTTGCTCTACTGAAAGACAATGAAGGGTAGAAACTAATAATTAAACCCAGTTAAAGCTCTTATAGAATTAGGTTACACGGCCAAAGTGTTGACGGCCGTTATTACGAAATTCGTGTACCGTTTGCTACCTTTTTTCCGGGTTCTATTAAAGTGACTTCATTGTTATCTCCTATGCCACCTAATACTAGGCACTCGCTCATCATATTGGCAATTTGCTTAGGCGGAAAGTTAAGTACGGCGATTACTTGCTTTCCTACCAGCTCTTGAGGTTCATATAATTTTGTGATTTGAGCGGAAGTTTTTCTTTCCCCATACGCTCCAAAATCTATGATTAATTTATACGCAAGGTTTCTTACTTCTTTAAACGCCTCGGCAGAAATGACGGTTCCTACTCTCATTTCTACTTTCAGAAAATCGTTCCAAGCTAATTTTTCATTATTTACTGTTTCCATCACTATTTTAATGCTTCGGTATTGGTTGCTTTATAGGCTTCATGACAAGTCATTCTACCTCAAAGTCAACTTTTTTGTAAAATATTCCAAAATCATAACAAATAATATTTAAACCCAGTTTACGCATTGGAGAATCGTAATCAGTGGTGGATTAAAATGGCATAAAACAGACAATTAAAGGAAATTGGCATAGTGTTTACCTTGAGCTAATGTCAAACGGCTATGTTGATTGAGTATAAATGCGTTTAGCCTGTGCTGAACTTGACGAAGTAAACTGATTTGAAGCAATTTAGCTACAGTCCCGATAAAATCGGGAGATTTCCTAATGCATAATGCGGGTTGAACTCAGAAATACAGGAGTGATCATAATCGAGCAATGATTTTTGTGTTTCCAAAGCTAGGGTTTCATTTGAAAGCTCCATGGCATAACCGAGGGTAAGGTGAACCATGCTGTCAAATTGCATGTTCGAAATTCTATCATATATCTCTTGGCTTACAGCAAAACAGCTGCTTCACTGTAACCAAAAACGTGGGTTTGAATTTAACCCAAATGTCGTGCTTTTTAGCGATGAGCTTAGCGGTGTAATATTTTAGAAAAATCTTAAACCGATCGCCTAATTACTACTTCTTCCTTTTCTTTTTCATGTTTTGAATCTTGTCTCCACGCCTAACCGGCTTTTTATATCTATCTTTTATAGCCTTACTGTAACTTATTCTTTCCGCATTTTCTTTACTGTTTTTCGCAGATTTCTCATGGAAAGCAGCTCCAAGATCTTTACTTGAACTTTTATGCAGTAGTTCTTCGGGTTCTTCAGGTTTGGGTTTTTCCTCTGGGGTGAGGTGGTAAGAAATATCCACTTCTTCAGGCCATGCATTTATAGGAATGGTATAGCTCATCAAACTTTCAATGGATTCCTTTAAGGCTACTTCGTTCTCATTATAGAATAGGATGGATTTTCCTTTTTCTTCCGCTCTACCAGTACGGCCAATTCTATGCATGTAGTTTTCTGGATAGAAAGGTGTATCAAAACTGATGACATGACTCACTTTTTCAATATCTATTCCGCGGGCTATCACATCGGTGGCAATAAGAATTCTACTCGTACCGTTCCCGAATTTTTCTATAGAAGTAGAACGGTGATTTTGCTCTTTGCCAGAATGAATGACAGAAATTTCAGACTGAAAATCCAATGTTTCTGCTAGCCTATCGGCATTGACTTTGGTCGCAACAAAAATTAAAACTTTGTTAAATTCCTCTTTATCTTCAAATAAATGATTTAGTAAGTTAGCCTTGGAATAAAAATTAGGAACAGGATAAGCTACCTGACTGATATTCTCCAAAGGTGTACCACTGAGAGAAATGGTTTTCTTAACAGGGTTAACCAGAAAATCACCAATTAAATCATCGACATAGTCGGTCATGGTGGCAGAAAAGAGAATGTTTTGCCTTTTTGTGGGTAGATGTTCGAAGATGTTTTTCAACTGTGTTTTATAACCAAAATCCAGCATTATGTCCACTTCATCAATCACCAGTTTTTTGATTGATTTTAGTCGCAATACATTGCTAATAGTGAGGTCATATAACCTTCTTGGCGTGCCTACAATGATATCTACACCTTCTATAACAGCCACTTTTTGGGCGTTTATGTTATTGGTACCACCATAAACCCCTAATACTCTTACAGTGAGGTAGGCCGTTAACTTTTCTATTTGTTCTACTATCTGAATCACTAACTCCCGAGTAGGGGCTAAAATTACGACCCTAGGGTGCGGTTGATCGGAAAACTTTAAATCCTGTAAGATAGGCAGCAAGTAAGCAATCGTTTTTCCTGTTCCGGTTTGTGCAATGCCCACAAAATCAGAGCCACCCAAAATGGTGGAAAAGGACGCTTGCTGAATAGGAGTTGGCTCTGTAAAACCCAAATCGGCAACGGCATTACCTAATTGCTTTTTAATTTTAAAATCTTCGAAGGTATTCATTTTGCAAAGTAATCGAGAAAAATCTGCTAGTGAGTGCCTTTTCGCCAACTATTTTTGAAAGCCAACACTTCGTCTTCATGATGTAATTACCGTGTTTATTGGCAAAAAGAACATTTTGGGCGAACGTAGAAACGGCCTTATTTATGTGCTAATTATTGTTTTTTTGATTTAATACAGTCTCTAAATTTTTAAGTTTATCATTCCAAAATCTATCAAAATGTTTTATCCAAGTTTTTAATTCATTGAAACCTTCCTGTTTTAAAATGCAGTGCCTTTCTCTGCCTATTACTTGAATGGAAATAAAACCTGCCGTTTGTAATATCTTAATGTGTTTTGAAACGGCAGGTCTACTCATATCAAAATTTTCTGCCAACGAATTTATATTATAGGTGCTTTGGGTAAGCATCCCCAATATTTGCCTTCGGCTTGGGTCTGCAATGACTTGAAAGGCATCGAGGGTAGGAGTTGCCATTTTTAGAACGAATTTAAATGATGGAACATTTTTTGAATGTTTTTTTCCCAACCATCAAACATGCCATTGAGAATGGAAGCGTTCTCTTCTTTGAATCCGCTGTGTGTTAGCCTTAATTCAGTGCCGTCCTCTTTGGTTTCTAAAGTCCACTCCACGGTGGTGTCAAGGCTTGGATTATTTTGGCTTGTGCCACCTTTCCAACTATAAACAAGTTTTTTCAGTGGGATAAGCTCCAAAACTTGACAATAGAAAGTTCCATCAAGGTCTAAACTGGGAATCGGATTTGTAGTAAACTTAAATTCGTGCCCGATTTTGGGTTTAAAATCGTTAGGCATCAGCCATTTTTCAATTAGCTCGGCTTTTGTAAGATATTCCCAAATTTCTTCGGCTGACTGCTTAAAAAACCACTTGTGTTTAATTTCTGTCTTCATTGTTATGTAACTTTAAGGTTACGTAAACTTAAGCGTAACTTTGAAGTTACGCAAATGATCAGACATATTTTTTTGGATGAGGCCCTGACAAGCCCATGCGTTCTATATTGTCAGAATTTCGGATATTCTATTTAGTATCCGTATTTAACCCTTGTCAATTTCTCTTGCCGCCATTCTAAGTTCAAAATAGGCTAGGGTGGTTACAATCATAATTTCAAGTGTCATATAAATCCATCCGAAATGCGATATAGTTTTATAATGATAAAAGGCTACTCCGATAGTTAAACAACAATACAGCAGGTTCATAAAGGCAATGCCTCTTAAGAATACCGTGGAATTGGGTGCATCTTTCTGGAAGCAATAAAAATCATATCCTGTAAATAAGAATGGAAACAAGGCAAGAAAATACAATGTCGAAGAAGGGATTCCAAAAATGTGTTCAAGCTTTACCAACACAATCCCCAATAAAAAAGTAGATAAAATTGCACCCAATCCATCTATCAAAAAAAGTTTTTTTGAGCTTAAATGAAGTGTTTTAGTTACTTTATTGAACATCATAAGTTTCGCCATGGGCAGAGTCAACTGGCGACTGCCGTCCATTACCCATTCTGAAAGAGATAAATTAGGTCTTATTTAACACCAGGTTTTCACCCGATTTTTTAAAACATTTTTGCAAACTTCTCACTTTTCTCCAACAAGAGTTTGCCAGATTTTGAAATTATTAACTTTTTAGAAGGTCACTTTTTTATTAAATGACCAAACCTTTAATAATTCACCTTTATTCGGTCTAAATTAAAGGCGGATTAAATGTTTTCTAACCTAAATATGGAATTAATAAAGTTTGCACAACACTTTCTGTTTAAGTAAAACTGCCATTTTTTTAGTTAAGCTACTACTCTTTTACCATTTCAATCATATGATTGATAACATGGGTATGTTCCTTCTGTGGACTGAACATAACGATTTCTGCATCTTCATTGACCTTTACATTATGTCCTGATGGCCAGTAAAAAAGATCTTTTCCATTGACCATTTCTTCCATACCTTCTGCATCCGTTGTTGTAATTTGACCGCTTATAAGGTAACCCCAATGTGGGCACTGACACATGTTCCCTTCAAGTCCCATAAATAGTGGTGTAGTATCTACGCCTTTAGAAAGACTAAAATACTCGCCGCTTATCTTAGCTAGACCAGTAGCGTCGCCAAAATCAGTTTTTTGACGGATAATAGCTCCAGGAATCTCCATTTTAATTTCGATTTTGTCCCTTGAAATTTTCATATTTCTGAATTTAAGTTATTGATTAAGAGTTCAATACTGTCAACAAAAATAAATACATAAAGAGGGGAAGAATAGAAATTTTGGTTATAATAAGTGAACTTTTGGGTCAATATTGAATTATTTTCACTTTAGGACTTTAAATACACAGAGGGCAAATGTCCAAATCGTTTTTGAAAACATTTCGAAAAATAAGAGGTGCTGTTAAAACCTGATTCAAAGGCTATTTCTGAGATTGTTTTCGTTTTCAAATTCATCTCTTTTAAAGCACGGTTTAAACGATATATTTTAATAAAGTTACTCGGTGAACTACCTGTGAGCAACATCATTTTTCTATATATTAATGTATTGCTCATTCCCAATGAAAAACCAAAATCCTGTACTTTTAGCTCCTGATTTTGCCATTGTTTCTCGATAAAACCCATTAATATATTTAGAAAGTTTTCATCTGCCAATGTTAAACTATCTAATTTGTTTATCTCAAAGGTGTCATCCGTATTTTCTGTAATGAAAGCATTTTTAACTTCAGTAGACACCATAATGTCCTTCTTATTGATTAAACAAAGACCATTGGCCATTTTTATGGTATCTTCAAAGAGGCTTTTACCCCGATTAACGGGCATACCCGTAGCCAATCCTATTTTCAAGTCGATACTGGGATTACCAAATCCATCTTTCAATGCTTTATTTAATTTCTGTACTTCAAAAGCACAGAATACAGCCTTACAAACGGACTTAAAAGAAACTAATAAATAACCATCATTTTGTTGTACCAGTTTTCCATCGAAACGTTTGAGCAAATCGCCAATTAATTTAATGGCTCTCTGCATACCATTAGCTGATTGTGAAATACTAAAACCATCTAAGGAAAGTGTGATAAATCGCATGACCATTAATGTTCGCTGGGCTGGATCGTTTATGATATTCAATTCGTTTTGATTTGAGCTCACTGGATCTTTAATCCTTCCCAGAAAAGCCTCAACAAGATTTGAATCAACCTCAAGTATTTCATTAGGTACCTCACCGTGGGCATGACTGTGCATTTTCTTTATGGCCTCTATATTGGGTGCATCTACTAAGCAAAATGCTATTTTCTTAATGTCATCATACCAATACGTTAAACCCCGGCAGTTATAATCCTTCTGAATTTTTAGGTCTTCTCTATGCAGCTCTGCAACAATTTCTGCAGTAACTAATTCAGACACATCATGGCGATCCATATATATTGGCATACGATATTCTTTTTTTAAAATAATATTTTAAGCTCTATTGCATTTTAATGTATTTTAATCTGAAAAACACTTGATTTATCACTTGGTGCTAAAAGAGTTGTTTATTACGGATAAGGATATCTGCCGTTTCACCCAATAGACCTAATGACCTGATATCTATTGGAATCAACAAAGCAAGTCTGTTTAAGCGTGTTAAGTTAAGAAGCTACATAAGCCTTTTTATACGATGATGGTATTTACTTTTTTAAATCTTTGGATGTAGCTAAGGCAATCACCCTACCTTTATCTCCCACGGCATTGTAAAAATGGTAAACCACGCCATTCCATTTTATGACCCATGGCTTGTGTGCATATTTCTTATCAAAACCTTCAGAGGGAGCCAATAAGTCTTCTCCATCCCAGTCTGTCCAGTTTATTAAATCGTAAGAGCAGGCAAACCTTTCAAAAGCACCAGGTTTCCAGAATGCTCCGAAATAGAACATCACATATATATCACCTATCTTTGTAATCTGTGCATCACCACAAATGCCTTTTCCTTTGCTTATAACTGGGTTTTCTCCATATCGTTTCCAGTTAAGCATGTTATCAGATACTGCCATCGCAATACTTTCATAGTTGGCTGTATCTCCTTTAGCGTTATAATACATTACGAATGGGTAACCCGTGTGTCGTTTGGTGTCGCGAATGACTAAACTTTTATAAATGGTTTTGTTGTCGAACCAACGAACGTCTTCGTCCTCAGGGGACAAAAGAGGGGATCTGCTTCTAATCCATTCATGGGCTTGGGTTATAGTGTTGGATTGGGCTAGGCCAATTTTTAAAGTACCTTTTTCGTAACCTGCTGAGTTTCCACCCAAGTAGGTCATCCAGTATTTATCTTGATATTTTTCTACAGAATAATCTCCACCCCAATGGATATCTACCAGGGATACATATCCGGCTTTTTGATTGGCATCCCATGTGTTTTCGGTAAACGATAATATTTTGCCTTTTGATTTCCAATGCAGCAAGTCGTCACTTTCCGACAACCAGGTTTCATACCCTTGCCCATCAAACACAATGTAGGTCATATACCAAACACCACCTTTTCGGTAAATGGTAGGAGAATCAACCATTTTTGTGCTTTCAGGTTGTTCCATTACCACACCATATTTAAAAGGCGTTTTAATCTCATCGAAAATTCGCTCCATTTCTTCTAGAGGTACCACCTTCTTTAAGGCGGTCTCTTCCAAAGTAGGATCTGATGATATGTTTATTTGGCCGTAACTGGTAAATGATAGAGACGATAAGAGGATGACGGATAAAACTATATTATTCATATCGCTTTGGGCGGATTGGCTATAGGGTTTTGATAAAATGAATTTCGGTTCTCGGCTTCTTTAATCCCGAATTTAGGTCATTACTGAGACAAAACAACAAGTTAATAAGAATACAAGGCTATACGAAGGGAACTCTGTATGCTAAGCTTATAAGTTGGGTCGGTTTATTGGGGTCTATTGAGCCTTTATTTAAGCAATGAAGGAAATCTTTTATTCAAACTATTATTTAATTACTAATATCTCCGTGGTCTTTCAACGTACTTCAAACGTACTATTAATGCGTAACACTTTATGGGTAATGACCGTTTAGGCAATGTCCGAACTATTTCCATTTTTTCAACGACCGTTTTATATAAAATTGCAAAGCTTAAATCCGGTTTATGCATTGGAGAATTGTAATGAGTAGCTAAAGTGTTAATAAATCAGACATTTAAACGAGATTAGCATAGCGTTTACCCTGAGCTTTTTGTCGAAGGGTTCGGGTGATTGAGTTTAAATGGGTTTACGTACTGATTTTAAGCAATTTAGCTACGGTCCCGATAGCTATCGGGAGATTTTCTAATGAATAAAGCGGGATAAAATGGATTATCCTTCATATTGGTGAAACTCCGTTACGGTAAGATAATAGCCGTCTAAATCTCTTAAAGAAAACTCTTTTCTCAACGAATTTTTGTTTTGGTGAATGTCTTCCTGAATTCTGCCACCCATTTGGTCAATCTTATCTCTAATGATTTCCAAATTGTCGGTTCTAAAATAAAGTAGTAGACCATTACCCGCTGTATTGTTTTGGTCTGTTAAGGATGGATGGTCATGTTCACCCCATTTATGAAGACAAAGCATAATTTCATCCTCTTCGGTTTTTAAGACTGCAAAATCTTTTCCGCCATGGGCATTTTTAAATCCAAAAACTTGCTGATACCATTTTGCACTGGCTTCTACATCTTTTACCGCAATGATGGCGTCAATTCGTGTCATATGGTTTAATTAATCAGTAAATTTTTATTTTACTAACATATATTTCTCTTAATCTCGAACTTTAACTCTAATCACTGGATCTAAGAGGTCTATATCAATAGGTGTGGTGGAAGCATCGAATTCTTTTCTTGCCATGGTACCTAAACGATCATAGGCACCCCATACCAGCTCTGCATATTCCTTTTCAATAATCGCCGTTAAGGTGTCGGTTTCATGTCGATAAATATATTCTGGTTTAGCACGATATGCATAGACTCTTCCTCCTTTTATACTAAACCCTAAAAGCTGATGGGTAACGTCGATTCGTTCATATCCTATTTCCATATCATCAATACTCGCCAGCTCCTCTTTAGTAACAAAATAAAGCACACAGTTGATAGCTAGGGTGCTATCTGGCATGATGTTAAGAAAATTCGTTTTTTGAAATGGAATGGTATCGCCACCGTTGATGTAGAAGTAATCGTATTTTAATAATTCTGATGACAGATGCTCGTCGTTTTTAGCTCCGGCGAAATTCCATTCACGCTTAAAGCCGTCCAAGTGTATATAATATACCGAGTCCGCGTAGGCATGCCTTAGACTGGCACTCACATTTTCTTTGGATGTAAGTGAGCCAAACCTATTAATCCAATTTTTACACTCTGGTATGGTAAGCGTAGGTCTATGCGATTTATTACGACATCCAGTAACGAGTAAGATCGAGAGAATGCCTATTGAAAGAAATAATTGGCTTTTCATATAAATCGGAACCTATCAAACTAATTATAAATGATTTGGAAACCAGATTAAATATATTAAAATTTGGAATGATTGAAACGTAAATGCCTAAAAATCAAATCTCAGATCGGCGTAACATGGGGGCTATAACTATTTAAGCTCCCGAAGGATTTAAGTTCACGCTCTTAATTAAGGGGCTCAGTTCTTTTCCGCTATTTCCTTCAGTTTTTGATTGATTTTCTCCAAGCTTTTTTTTGTCTTTGTCCATGCTTTTCGAGAATAATTCGATCCGTACTCCACTAAAGAGCTTGCTTTGCTCGACCGTCCTTGTTTTCAACTTATGCAAACAGGCCTTTGAAACATAGGTGGCCTAGCCAATTAATTTCTGTATTTTCTTTAAATTTCAAGAGATATGGTTTAAAACTATGCCTTATAACTTTATCTGGTTCCCAGCCTACATTTCTCCCTAAACGTACTTGATAAATAGATTCCATTAAGGGTACTTTTAAAATCAGTGAGGATTTCTTAAAGGGTTTCTCTACATGCATGAATATGAATTACCTTTGGAAGAAATCCACTGCATAACCTCTTTACACCTACGACTGGCGTAAATCCTGATAAAATCACTTTTAATAAAGCTCAAGTAGTCGCATTATTAACCAACTTTTATAAAGTTGTCTCCTTTTCCTAACTCAGATTCGCTGTATAATTCGGTCACCAAGTCTATGTCTTCGTTACTTTTCCCGAAGGAGAATTGGACTTCTGTCAATGGTATAGCTTCCGTTTTTGATAATACTAAACGGTAACCTTTCAAAATGAATAAGCCAACAATGAAATAAAGTTTAATCTTAATTATTCCTTTGCCATGATCTCAAAAGTGAAAGTTTTTTCGTCTTCAAAACCAAATTCATCTACCGCTTTTATTCGAGCGGCATGGATGCCAGGTTTCAAATTAGCGGGAAGGGCAAAACTCCAGATGTGCGAAGAAACAGCAGGTGATGGAAAGGAATCGTCCGTATCCTTATATTTTTGGTATTGCCTTTCGTAGAAAGGATCTGTACGTTCTATATGTTCCATGGTCACTGGTGCTGCTTTATCGAGTGTTATCGTGACAACGTCACGTTCTCCACCATCAAAGAAATTAACGACCACAAACATATTGTCTACCTGAAAACCTCGATCCAGACCTAGAGGATGCGTCTGAACAGGGCTGTTTGGATGGCTTAGTTGCGGATCCAGCAAAATCCTTAAACGGTCGTCTGAGTTTCCTCCGGCAGGGATGAACCTTGGTTTTACTGTATTACCTTCAAAATAAAATACATAATAACCATTTGGGTTTCCGTCTGCCATTGTAGCAGGCCTAACCCCTCTTTCGTCCCTTGGACCAGAATTCCAACTGCTTCCTCGAGCTTCGGCCAAGGTATGCGTAATAAATGGGTAGCCATGCCAGCCGTGTGTATGGTTAATTTCCACTTTCCAGCTATTACTGGTATCATGACCAGCTATGGAGTAAACATTTTTAAAACGACCTAAAATACGGAGCAGTTCATTGAAATTTACCGTGTTGGTGCCTGCAGAGAATGAGCGATTATTGGCATAAGTGAGTAGGGGAATGTGCGATATGACCATAATGAGTTTATCGGGAGAAACGTCTTTGAGGTCATTCTCAATCCACTTCATTTGGTCTGCGTCTATATGACCACTATACCCTTTTCCTTTCCCTTTATAACTTACATTATTAAGAGCAAGAAAATGTACCTGACCATAGTCAAATGAGTAGTAATCTGGCCCGAATATACTTTTAAAGGTCTGTGTGGCATACTTATGGTTTGGCGATTCTAGGTTTAAATCGTGGTTACCTGGGACATTCCACATCGGAATGCCAATTTGTGACATCAACCTGTTATGACGTTCATAAAGGCCCAGATTGTCGTGTACTACATCGCCAGCTACCAATCCAAATGCTGCACCAAAAGGATTACCAAAAAGCTCATCTATGATGTCTTTCCTTAACATATCTAAATGTTCGTCATTGGCGGTTTGAGGGTCGGCAAAGCCCATGGCTTTGAACTCATCTACTGTTTCTCCCTTTAAAAGTGGAAAATTTATGGCCTCAGGCAATGGTCCTGTAGGGCCAAATACCGACCATTTCCAATCTGCCTTTCCGGGAGTACCATTTGGGTAATGGCTATAGTAAAACTGTGGCAACTGCACTTCGTTTAGTGGTACACGATAGTTGGCAGGTTTTGAAATGAAGAGTGTACTTTCAGGCTGCAGTTCTATTTGATATTGACCCAAGGCATTGGTTATAACCACATCCAGACCATTGGAGACTTTTACGCCCTCAATCCCTTTCTCTCCATTGTCAAACATTTTGTTTTCATTGGCATCAAGGTAAACTGTGCCTTTGGCAAGATTTACCTGGGCATGTAAGGGAGAAATAATGGCAGCGGCAACGTATAGGGAAAAAAGTATTGTCAGGCTTCCCTTGGTATTCAAGAATTGGTGTTTCAATTGGGTTGGTATTTTAATGGCTAATAGATTGGTAAATCTAATGTATTACAACGAATCTATAGGCTTTGGGACTGTGATAAAATTATTTGGGCTTAGTATAAAGTTTAAATATTTCTTCCTTTAAAAAAGGAAGGTTACGAAGGTAATCGAGATGTGTTATGGTTTAGTTTAATACAAGGTGTAAATATAACATTGAGGCTGGTGCCAGTTTATGCTTGGTCGAAGAAGTATTAATCAAATTCTTTTTTTTTATAAACTGCTAGCATTTAGTTAACTAAAGTTGATTGCTATATTTATTTCTAACCTGATTTATGTTTTACATTTTTTAAAAATAAACAAGTCATATATTTGTCTATAGCGAAAGCCCTAATAATGCCTAATTCTGCCACTAAGGAGCGTATACAATTTTCGAATGCAAGTAAAGCGGATATTCAAAATGTGCTTCATACCCTTTGTTATTTTGATTTATTTAATTACCCACTTACTGCTAAAGAAGTTTATGAAAGAAGTGATGTTGATTCGATTAAATTGGTAGAGGAAATTTTAGATGGTTTAGTTCAAAACAATAAAATATTTTATCAAGTAATGAAATATTATTCTTTGAATGAAGATATTTCATTACTGGAGCGTAGATTAAAAGGGAATAAATTATCGGAAGTTTACTTGAAAAAGGCTCAAAGGATAACATCTTTTATATGCCAGTTTCCTTACGTGCGTTCTGTTATGATTTCTGGCTCCTTATCCAAAAACTACATGGATGAAAAAAGTGATATTGATTATTTTATTATCACTGCTCCTAATCGGCTTTGGATTGCTCGTTTATGTTTCTATTTAACACAAAAAATAGTCTACTTAAATAGAACCAAATTCTTATGTTTTAATTATATGATTGATGCCGATTCACTTGAATTGACAGACAAAAGTATTTTTACAGCTACTGAAATTGCTACGGTTATTCCCACCTATGGAAGAGAGTTTTATCTAAAGTTTAAGGCAAAAAACGAATGGATTCGAAAACATTATCCCAATTATCCTATCCATGATATTTCTAAATTGGAAACATTTAATAGTTGGATTAAAAAAACACTAGAAAAGTGTTTAAATAATCGTTTAGGAGATTGGTTAGATGTTTTTTTAATGAAAAAGACGGAAAAACGTTGGAGAAAAAATCACAAACCGGAAATGTTTGGAATAAATGGAGAAAATTTACTTATAAATAGACACATTGCAAAAGCCCATTTTGGTGGTAATTACGAAAGAATATTAAACCAATATCAACAAAGAATATCAGACTTAGAAAAGACGATATGGAATTAATTTAAATGATTTACCACTCCATTTAAACATGAAACCTCAAAAAATCCTTTTAGCGAATGCTTATTTCTATCGTTTTGATGAAAAACAGTGGAAAACACAAAAACCTTATCCGCCCTATGGGACAATTTTGGCGGCTGCATTGCTTCGTCAAAAAGGTTATGAAGTGGTTCTCTTTGATAGCAACCTGAGGTATTCGCCAAGTGAAATTCAGTCATATCTCACAGATTTTCAGCCAGATTACTTGGTGATTTTTGACGATAATTTTAACTATTTGAGCAAAATGTGTCTCAATGTGATGCGAGAAGCTTGTTTTGAGTTAATACACTTAGGTAAAAGGGCGGGTTGTAAGGTGTTAGTAAATTCTGCGGATGCCACAGACCATTCTGAAAAATATTTGGAAGAAGGTGCCTGTATTGTTCTTTTAGGTGAAGCAGAAAATGCTTTGATGGAATTGTTTAATAATGATTTTCAGTCTATTGATGAGATAAAAGGTATTACTTTTTTGCTGGATAACAAGGTAATAAAAACAAATCCAAGGAGTCAGTTTATTGACCTTGATACCTTACCCATGCCGGCTTGGGATTTAATAGATTTATCGGAATATCGAGCTGTTTGGGAAGAGGCTCATGGTTATTTTTCTTTAAATATAGCTACCACAAGGGGCTGCCCTTTTAAATGTAATTGGTGTGCCAAACCTATTTATGGTAATCGTTACAATGTGCGTTCTCCTAAATTGGTGGTAGAGGAATTAAAGTTTTTAATGCAAAATGAGGGTGTAAAACATTTTTGGGTCTGTGATGATATTTTTGGCTTGAAACCTGACTGGCCCAATGAGTTTAAAGAACTATTGCAAAAGGAAAATTTAAAACCTTGCTTAAAAATTCAGTCTCGGGCCGATTTGTTATTAAAAGAAAGTACTATTGATGATTTGGTAGCGTCAGGCTTGGTTGAGGTTTGGATTGGTGCAGAAAGTGGTTCACAAAGCATTTTAGATGCTATGGATAAGGGAACTACCATTGAAGAAATTGAAAAATCAACACAGTTATTGAAAGAAAAAGGCGTCAAAGTAGCTTTTTTCTTGCAATACGGCTATTTGGGCGAAACCTGGGAGGATATTGAAAAAACCTTAGAGATGGTCAAAAAGTTAATGCCAGATGATATTGGTATTTCGGTTTCATATCCTTTGCCGGGTACATTATTTCATAAGAAAGTAAAGAATCAATTAATAACAAAACAGAATTGGCAAGATTCAAATGATTTAGACATGATGTATGAATCCACTTATTCGTCTTCATTTTATAGGCAATTGCATGCTCACACGCATAACGTATATAGAAAAGAGAAACTAAAAAATACTTTAACAGTAAAAGGAGCTTTGAAATTTCCGATAGTTTGGGCAAAAGAGAAAATGAGTGGTAAAAAACTTAAACAACTTGCGAAAGTTTGAAAAACGCATTTGACTATATCGCCACAGAATATGACGAAAGCTTTACGTATACAGCTGTAGGAAGGGCTCAGCGTAAACTAGTTTGGGAATATCTCGAAAAAATACTGGAAGTGAAAAAAGAAGTATCCGTCTTGGAGTTGAACTGTGGAACAGGCGAAGATGCCATTTGGTTAGCAAAAAAAGGATACCGTGTTTTGGCAACAGATATTTCTGAAGAGATGGTCAAAGAAGTAGGGGCTAAATCTGTGAAACATGGTTTGAGTGAAAAAGTGAAATTTCAAGTGCTGGATATTGAGTTAATTGGAGAAGTGCTTAATGAGCAGAAGTTTGATTTGATTTTGTCTAATTTTGGTGGATTTAATTGTTTGAGCCCTAAAAAAATGAAAGTTTTTTTTTACGAGAAAATGTCATGTTTATTAAAGCCAAATGGTAAGTTTATTGGAGTAATTATGCCGCAGTTTTGTGTGTGGGAAAGCTTTTATTTTCTGATGAAATTGCAGTTTAAAAAGGCATTTAGAAGGTTATCAAAAAAGGCACTTGAAGCTAATTTGGGCCATGGATCAACTATCAAAACTTGGTATTTTTCACCAAAAAGTATAGAAAATATGCTTCCTAAAAACTTAATAATTAGTCATAAACAAGCGATTGGATTTTTCATACCTCCATCATATTTAAACGGAGTTTTTGAAAAAAGAAAACCCGTTTTACGTTTTTTAGAGAAATTAGAAAATTGGGCGATCCAAATTCCATTCTTATCCAATATGTCGGACCATTTTTTAATTGAAGTAAAACAGCGATGACTATGAATCTCGAACAATCCCCCCCGTCTGGATTTAGAACACCTGTTGCTTCTGGACTTATTTTAACGCACGCTTACTTCCTTGCTGATGATGTTAAAGAGCAGCAAATTATGAAACCCTATCCACCATTAGGGATTCTGTATTTGTCTGGTTATCTGAAAGAGAAGGATATGGAGCATGAAGTTTTTGATACCACCTTCTCAACGAAAAGTATTTTTTATAAACATTTACTTGAACGAAAGCCGGCAGTTTTGGCCATTTATATCAATTTGATGACCAAATTGAACGTTTTGGAAATGATTAAGTTTGTGAAAAGTTATCAAGAATTAAGTCATACGAAAATTGTGTTAGGAGGTCCAGATGTAAAATATAATACTGAAAATTTATTGAATTTCGGAGCTGATTTTTTAGTGATAGGGGAAGGAGAAGAAACATTTTATGAAGTATGTGAATCTTGTATAAATAGCAGCGACGGCTTTCCAGAAAAAGAGCTTTCTCAAATTGCGGGATTAGCATACAAAGATGGAAAAGGTGAAATTATTATCAATCCAGACCGCCCTTTGCGTAAAGATTTAGATGATTTGCCATTACCTAACCGAGCTGCAATTGACTTGAACTTGTATTTGAAAGCTTGGAAAAAACATCACGGAGAAAGTTCTATGACGCTCAGCACTATGCGGGGATGTCCTTATACTTGCCACTGGTGTAGCCGCGGCGTATATGGCTTAAGTTATAGGAGACGGTCGCCAGAAAAAGTGGTGGAGGAGATAAAAGAAATTCAGAGCCTATACCAAACTGATAATTTTTGGTTTGTGGACGATGTGTTTACCATTAGCCACCGATGGCTTGAAGGATTCTGTGAGGAACTGGATAAACAGCAAGTCAAAATAAGTTACGAATGCATTAGCCGTGCTGACCGTATGAATGAAAAGGTAATAAATTTACTTAAAAAATCAGGTTGTTTTAGGCTTTGGATTGGTGCGGAAAGTGGCTCTCAGAGGATAATAGACTTGATGGATAGGCGAGTGAAAGTTGAAAAGGTACAAGAAATGATTCAATTGAGCCAAAAAGCGGGAATTCAGGCAGGTACTTTTATTATGTTGGGTTATCCAAATGAAACCGAAGAAGATATTAAAAACACCTTAAATCATCTTAAAACTGCCAACCCGGATCAGTTTACCATTACTTTAACCTATCCGATTAAAGGGACTGAATTATACGAAGAGGTAGAAGCTCATAGCACCATTAATGATTTAGATTGGTCTACAACGACGGATAGAAATATTGATTTTAAAAGGACTTATTCTAAAAAGTATTACAATTATGCCGTCCACTGGGTAGTAAATGAAATGGCATATTTTCAACGAAAAGGGAATTCAATAGGTAGTTTAAAATTAAAATTGAAATCAATGAAGGCTCGTGCCGGGATGATGATCGAAAAAAGGTAATCTTATCAACTGCTGCAATTTAATTAAACTAACTTTCTTTCTTTTTCCATTGTGTTAGTAACGGTTTTTATTTCTGGGATTCCAGTTTTCAATTCTCTAGAATCCGTTTTTAACGACGTTAAGAACATATCTAAATATAAAAATAAATAAGATGCAACTGTTTAAATGAAATGATAGGAGTGCTTAGAAATATAATGAAGAAGCTTTTGTATGGAATTGTTATTTTTCCGCTGCGAGTTTATCTGTCGAAAGAGAAACAAGTGGAAGTTCAGGGTATGAAAATATCTGTTCCACCAAGTGTATTTCACCCTAAACTGTACTTCAGCACTCTTTTCTTGTTGGAGTTTCTTGAAAAGGAAGAGTTCTATAAAGAAACTAAAAAGGGGCCTATTCCTAAAAATGTATTAGAGTTAGGTGCAGGTTCTGGACTTTTGTCAATATTTATGGCAAAGAAAGGGGCAAAGGTGACTGCTTCTGATATTAATGCAGTGGCTTGTGAGACCGTATCTAAAAACGCATTATTAAATGATGTAAAGCTCCAAGTGCTTCAATCGGATTTATTTACAAACTTCCCATTGAGCTTATTTGACTTAATTGTAATTAATCCGCCCTATTACCCAAAATACCCAAATGATGATACGGAAAGAGCCTTTTTTTGTGGAGAAGATTTTGAGTATTTCAAAAATCTATTCAAACAGTTGCCTGAGTTCTTGGAGAAAGATGGTAAAGTTATCATGGTACTTTCAGAGGATTGTCAGATTGATGTAATTATGAAATTAGCTTTATATCAGGACTTTAAGTGGAAAGAAGTAGAAAGGAAAAGAATTATGAGTGAGTTGAATTTTATTTTTGAGCTTTTATAGCGTATGATATCTTCAGATAATTTATTTAACCATTACGCTACACTTAATCGATGTTTTCTACATGCATATTCAGAGGATGGAACGGAACTACTTTTAGAAGAAATAGGTGATTTGGAATATGACAAAATTTTAGAAATTGGAATTGGTACTGGTGCTACTTTGGTGAAATTAGCAGCCAGAAACAAATCCATAAAGTTAACTGGAGTTGATATCTCAAAATCTATGTTAAAAAAGGCAAAGTCACGTATAAGGTTTTCATGGCTGAAAAATCGTATAACTTTAAAACTGATTGAGGGTTTAGGGAAACTACCTTTTGATGATAATTCTTTTGATATTGTTTATATAGAATCAGTTTTAGCCATACAAAATGCTGAGGTTTTAGTGAATTATTTACAAGAAATTCATAGAGTATTGACTTTAAAAGGAAAAGTAGTGTTGAACGAAACTTTATGGCTCACTGATACAACAGGAGAAGAGGTTAAGATTGTAAATGATTTTTGTTTAGAAAACTATGGCATAATACAAGCAAGTGGAGAATTTGCATATCCTGAAAATTGGCAAGCTCTACTATACCAAATCGGTTTTGACAATATTAAATTGACTGAAATGAAAAAAAATAATTATTCCAAAAAGATTTCAAATTTGTAAGAAAGGCTTTCAAAGCTGTATTCCTTCATTGGACGTTTGAAAATAATCATATTTCCAGAAATTAGAAGGAATGTGTTAAAGTTAGACTCTATAAATCCACCATTTGTAAAAGGGAAAAAATACATGAGTGGTGTATTAATTAGTGCAACAAAATGATAAGGAAAGAAGCTCTCAAGCACTAAAAGCAAAGTTTTACCCGAAAAATATTTTGAAAAAGTCGTGTTATTAACTATGAATAAAGTAATTATTTTTAATCCAAGGGCAACAAAAAGTAAGCCTCGACTACCTATAACTATCATGCAGTTGGGAGCGGCTTTGTGGGGGAAGTATGAATTCGTTTTTGTTGATGGAAATCGTGAAACTGACCCATATTCTAAGATTGAAAACTATCTAAATTCTGGGGAATTTAAGTATTTTGCTTGTACTGTAATGCCAGGTCCACAATTAGATCAGGCAATAAGATTTACAAAAAAAATAAAGGAGAAGTTTTCTGAAATTATTACTATTTGGGGTGGTTATTTCGCTTCTAACCAGTATCAAGTTTGTATTGAATCTGATGCTGTGGATTATCTTGTTAATGGGATTGGTGATATTGCTTTTCCGGCTTTGATTGATGCATTGGAAGCAAAAGAGTCTTTGAAGTCGATCAAGAACCTGATTTACCTTGAAAAAGGAGAAATCATAAAAACGCCAAAGGTTACGATGATTGATATGGATACCATTCCTAGGTTGCCATATACTTTCCTTGAGAAATTTTATTCGATGGACGGTTATATAGGGAAAACCCATTTGGGTAAGCGAACCACCCAGTATCATAGTAGTTTGGGTTGCCCATTCACTTGTTCGTTTTGTGGCATTGTTCCTATTTTTAAAGCTCGTTGGAAAGGGAAATCTGCCGAAACGATGTTTGCGGATATCATATATCAAAAAGAAAAATACCAAATTGATTCAGTGGAGTTCACTGATAATAATTTTTTTGTTTCTGAAAAAAGGGTAGTTGAGTTTTCAAAATTGATAAATGGGCATGGAATAAATTGGTGGGGAGAAGCAAGGATTGACACAATGGACAAGTTTTCAGATGAGACATTAGCCCTACTAAGAGAATCGGGTTGTAAGATGATCTTTTTGGGAGCAGAAAGCGGCAATGACGAATTATTGAGCGAAATTGATAAGGGTGGCACGCAATCGGGAGACCAAATGTTAGGATTTGCAAAGCGTATGAAAGATTTCGATATCATTCCAGAGTATTCTTTCGTATTGGGTTTTCCGGCTGAAAGCTCAGAAAAGGTAATGCAACAAATAGATAAAGAGATACTTTATATTAAAAAAATAAAGGAGATAAATCCAGATACCGAAATTATTATTTATGTCTATAGTCCAGTGCCACAAGAAGGCTCTGAAATGTATGAAAAGGTGAAGGATTCAGGTTTTCGTTTTCCTAAAACCTTAGAGGATTGGCTAGATGATAGTTGGCAAAATTTTGATTTACGAAAGAATCCGCTTACCCCTTGGCTAACGAGAGCCATGATTGATAAAATCCAAAATTTCGAGGTAGTTTTGAATGCTCGATATCCAACAACACAAGATATAAAATTGAGTAGTTTCCAAAGAAAACTCATTTCAGGAATAGCAAATATCAGATACAAAACGAACTTTTATAAAGCTCCATATGAACTTAAGGTATTACAGAAATTCTGGCTTAAATACCGTCAACCAGAAATAGAGGGGGCAGAGTTGATATGAAATATTGGAATAATATTTTGAATCATCCACTCATTGATTACACAGATGGTGTGGGGCTGCTCTCAAAGTATAAAGGTGAAAACAAGATAGAAGATTTATATTTAAAATTGAGGAGTAAAGAAGGTAGAGTTTTAAGTGATGACTTAGTTAAAAAATTGCCTGATTTACCATTAGAACATCCGCATTTTGAAGAATGGCAATTAAGAAAAGATACAGTAGATAGTTTCTGTGAATTTTTAAAGATGAAGAAAGAGCCATTGAAAATTTTAGATTTAGGTTGTGGTAATGGTTGGTTTTCTTCTAAGATGGCCGAAATAGAGAAGAATGAAGTGCTGGGTTTAGATTTAAATTTATATGAATTAAAACAAGCACAAAGCCTTTTTAGTAATGATAGGCTTCAGTTTGCCTATGGGGATATTTTTGAAGATTTATTTGGTAAAGATTGTTTCGATATGGTAGTAATTAATTCGGCAATACAATATTTTCCGTCTATTCCTGAATTGTTTTGGCACTTATTTGAAATTCTAAAATCAGGTGGTGAAATTCATATTTTAGATAGCCCTTTTTATAAAAAAGGTGAAGTAGAATTAGCAAGGAATAGAACAATGAAGTATTATAAGTCGATTGGCTGTACCGAGATGGCAGAATTTTACTTTCATCATAGTTTGGACGATTTTACACCATTTTCGCCAACTTATAAACGTCTTAAGTTTTACTTTTTGAATAAAATACTCGGTAAAAAACAGAACCCTTTCGTATGGACGAGTTTTCAAAAGAAATAAAACGACTTATCAAGACACTCATTCCTGATTTTATTTTAAATATTCGAAAAAAATGGATTGAGAATAGAATTTTGGAGTATTACAAAACTCACACGCCAGAAGAGGTTTTTAGTTTGATATATAGAAGAAAAATCTGGGGTGACCATGAAACAGTTTCAGGTAGCGGATCAAAGTATAATTCTACTCATTCATTAAGGGAAGAATTACCTGAATTACTTGAAAAATATTTGATAAAATCGATTTTGGATATTCCGTGCGGAGATTTTAATTGGTTTAAAACAATTGACTTAAAAAGTATTGATTACAAGGGAGCCGATATTGTGGAGGATTTGGTTATTACATGTCAGCAAAAATTTACCCAAGAAAATATATCATTTCAAAAATTAGACATGGTATGCGATGAATTGCCAAAAGTTGATGTGATATTATGTAGAGATGGCTTGAGTCATTTATCTGATGAACTTGTAATGAAAGCTTTACAAAATTTCAGAAGAAGTCAAAGTAAGTATTTGTTAGTAACCTCATTTCCTGAATTAAATAAAAATGAAAATATTTTGACCGGATTTTTCAGGAAAATAAATCTATCAAAAACGCCATTTGAAGAAAACATAATTGACAAAATAGTGGACTTAAAAAGCGAAGGGAAATACATGGTATTGATAGAGTTATGAATAAAAGAATAATTGTACTTTCCGCTATTAATTATTTTGAGGGTGGTCCACTAACAATTTTGATGGATTGTTTGAATGAGTTGGCAAATGCTAAATATTCAGATTTTAAAATCATTGTTTTAGTGCACAAGATTTCACTTTTTGAGATAAAAAAATACCCAGGAAATATACTGTTTAGAGAATTTCCTAAATCAAGGAAAAGTTATTTGTTTAGACTTTATTACGAATTTGTTTACTTCAGTAGACTTATTAAAAGTGATAGTTCCTTTAAAAATGTCTATTTATGGTTTTCGCTACATGACATTAGCCCTAAGTTAAAAGCAGAAAAGAAAGCTGTTTATTGGCAAAGTCCAAGTCCATTTTATAAGGCCAATATTGGTGAGTTACTTTCGAATACAAAACTGTTTGTTCATTCCTTTTTGTATCGCTATGTCTTACAGTTTAATCATAAATCAAACGATTTTATTGTAGTTCAGGCGTACTGGTTAAAAGAGAAGGTGAGCTCTTGGTTTAATATTCCTAAAAACAAGATAGTTGTAGCCCAGCCAATTCGGAAAGAGGTTCTAAAAGAAGCTGGTTTACAGAAAGCGAGTGAAACACCAACTTTTTTCTATCCAAGCTTACCAAGGACACATAAGAATTTCACTGTTCTAGGCCAAGCTGCTGAAATATTATTGAAAGAAGGAATTACTGATTTTCAAATTATTTTAACCATTGATGAGAACGACAATAGTTTTAGCAGAAGTCTTTTTAAGAAATTTGGAGGTATTCCTCAAATTGAATTTGTTGGACTTTTGGACAAGGAAAAGGTTTTTAAGCACTATGGTCATTGTTCTGCACTTGTTTTCCCTTCAAGATTAGAAACATGGGGTTTACCTATTTCGGAATTTAAAGACTTTCAAAAACCAATGTTGGTAGCCGACTTGCCTTATGCCAAAGAAACAGTTGGAGCATATAGAAAAGTCCGTTTCTTAGAAACAAATAACCCGCAAGCCTGGGCTGCGGTTATGAAAAAGGTGATTTTAAAAGAGAAAATTGATTATGAAAATAACGGATCTGCTGAGATTCCGGCTCCAAAAGCAGAAAATTGGGAGGAACTGTTCAAATTACTTTTGAATTAAAAAAACTTTCCTACGTAATGAAATCGTTTTCTTTTGAATTAATTTAAAATGACATTCCTGTTAAGGAAATTATAATTTGAAACTAACTATAACAGCCTCTATCGTAATTTATAACAATGAGAGAAATGTCTTGATAAAGGCTATTTCCAGTGTGTTAAGATCAGAAGAGTTAACAAAACTTTATTTAATTGATAATTCGGACACTGACGAATTTGAAAATATCACAAACGATAGGCGAGTTGTTTATTTACATAATAAACAAAACTTGGGTTTTGGAAAGGCACATAATATTGCGATAAAAGCAGCAATTGAAAGTGAATCGGCCTATCATTTTGTAGTAAATCCCGATATTTATTTTAAGGAAGAGGTGTTGCTTCCAATGGTAAATGTTATGGTAAATGACCCGGAAATTGGCCTAATGATGCCTAAAGTATTGAATTATGATGGAAGTATTCAATTTTTGCCGAAGCTTCCGCCATCTCCTTTTTATATGATTTGGCGAAAAATAAAGATTCCAAGAAAGGCCTTTAATAAGTTTATCAATTTATACGAATTGAGAAATGCACCTCAAACCAAAACGTATATTGCACCACGTGTTTCTGGCTGTTTTAGTTTGTTAAATTTGAAAGTGATCAGGGAATTAGGAATGTATGATAAGCGTTTTTTTATGTATTTCGAAGATTCAGATTTATCTCGTAGAATTTATCAAAAGTATAAGACCATTTACTATCCAGATGTTTCAGTATATCATGCCTACCAGAATGGGGCAGGGAAAGACCTGAAGTTATTTATGCTTTTCGTTCATTCTGCCATCAAGTACTTTAATAAATGGGGCTGGTTTTTTGATAAAGAGCGTAAAGAAATCAACGTAAGGACTATTAATCAATTTGATTTTTTATGAAAAAATAGTAAATGAAGGGAAGGTTTGTAATAGTAAATTTATCAGGACCTTATTCTTGAATTAATCTAGCAATGGAAAGAAAAAGTAACTATAGAATCGAAAGAATAACCGCAGTACACTATCTAGGTATGGCAAGGCTTTTTGAAGCATCAGGTCAAAAAAAAATAGATTTCTATAAAAAATATGATTGTAAACATTTAAAAAAAACGGTTTTAGGGGTGGCTATTTATGAAAATAGTAATACACCTGTAGCATACATTGCTCAATTACCTTATCTATTAAGTTACGAAGGAAAAAAGTTTTTGGCGGCCCAAAGTTGTGATACGGTTACTAATCCGGAGTATTTTAGAAAGGGGCTCTCTTCACAATTATTTGAATACTGCACTTCTATAGGAATTAAAGAGAAAATGTCAGGTTTTTTTGGGATTGCTAATAAGTCTAGTAGTGGTGTAGTCTCAAAATTAAATTGGACAGTTTTAGAGCCCTTTAAAAGGTATGAAATATCAATAAAGACATTGCCAATTTGGAGTATTTTCAACAGATTAGGTCTAGGTCAATTTTACACAAAATCTGCAATGTATTTCTTGAAGAAACACTTGGTTAAGCCCGTTTTATTTAACTCATTTAGCCATGAAGAATATTTAATTGTTGATAGAAATAAGGAGCATATGGAGTACAAGTTGAACTTTGGTAGTATCTTTTTAAAAGTAGAAGAAGTAACTTTTTGGGTAAAAATAAATTATGGTCAACTCTGTATTGGAGATATTAAGACGGATTCTGAAATAGAGCTATTATCTGCAATGGATAAAATTTGTCAAATATGTAGGAAATTGGGGCTAAGGAAAATTGTTTTTCAAACCCAGACTGGTAGTAATCTTCAACAGTATTTTGATAATAATTATGATGCTAAAGTATCTTCTACCATTTTTTATAAAGATTTAGGTTCAGGCATACCATGGGAAAAATTGAAATTAACCTTTGCCGATTCTGACACTTTTTAGTTTTTTATAAGCTTATCAAATAGTTCTTGATACTTACTCACAGTCCAATCTATATCATGTTTCTTAGACCATGCTAATCCCTTTGTTTGATAATCAGTATATTGATGATGGTTGTTTAAAAGTGAAATTACCTTTTGTGCCAATGTGTCTGAATCTTTTATATCGACGGCAAGTGTACAGAAGTTTTCCAAATCTGCAATCAAACCAACTCGAGTTCCAACCACAACCAAGCCTGATGACATGGCTTCATTAACTACAACAGCTTGACTCTCATATAATGAAGTAAGTAGGAAGATATGTGATTTAGAAAAGTATTCTGGTAGCTCTTTATAAGCAACCCTCCCAAGAAAGGAAATATTATTAGTCAGACCCATGTTTTTTGCTAATTGTTGTATTTTCCCATTAAGTGTATCTAATCCTATTATTGTCAAATGAGCATCTATTTCTTGATTGACTTTTTTGAATGCTTTTAACAATGTCACTTGGTCTTTTACCAAATTTATACTAGCTACATGGATTATTTGTAATGGAAGTGTTAGTGGATTATTTATAAATTTAAATTTATGGTTATCCACCCCAAAAGGGATTAATTGAATTTGCTTAAATGTTATACCACTTTCTTTGATTTTAATAATTTGATACTTAGATAAGACCAGTATGCAATCAGCATTCCAAGCTGTATAATTCAGTATTTTTCTAAACCATTTTTTATGAAATTCGCCGTAGTTTATTTCAGGAAAACGAACAACTTCTCCTCCCATAAAGCCTACTACCACTGGCCTTTTTAGAATATTACCTACTAAAACGGATAAAAAACCGCAAGGGAAGCCCCAATAACCCAGAAATAGGTGATAAGGCCGTTTTAAATGATTAGATAGTATGGAAGAAAAAAGATAGAAGAAGCGAATGAAAAGTCGCTGATTTTTAAAAAAGGATACGTCAATTAACTTATAGTTTTTCGCAACAAAGTTTTCATTAACCTTGGCAAAAGAATAAACTGTTATGTCATAAATATTAGCCAGCTCCTCAATAAGAATCGCTTGGTGAGGAATTCCCTCTGATCTAAATCCAGTACCTACACTTCCAAAAGTAATAATGGCGATTCTTTTTTTATTCATGATGTTTGAGGACTTATTTTGCTAATTGAATTATCATATTCGTTGAATTATTAATGTATTATTTAAAACATTAGTCCCTTGACCAAAATATGTATTTTGCCATTCAATGAGTTTAATAAACAAATCATGTTTAAATAAAGAGCATTTTAATGCACTTTATTCTTTTTAGAGAATGGGAGTTCATTTATTAGCTCTTCATAAATGATGTATCCTACTTTTTCTGCTCCAATGTTAGTATAATGTACTAAGTCATAATAAAAATCAGGATTATCCTCTAATTTAGATGCTAGGTCAATCACTAATACATCATTTTCCAGTCCAACTTGGATGGTTGTTTGGTTATAATATTTAACAAAAGAAAGTGGATGCAAATCAGTAAGATTATATATTGGTTGAGTAATGAGTACAGGTGTTATGTTCCTATTAATACATTGATTTATAAGCTTATATAATCTTTGCTTATATTCTTTCTGGTTGTTTAAATAAAGTTTACTTTTCTCTTTAAATTCTTTTTTTGATAAATTCTCAGGAGACTTTTTTGACATATGCCCCATCTCATATGTTCTTACTAGCAATTGCCTGCGTAGATTCCATAGGAAAGAAAATAGCTTGCTTTTTTGAGCGAACTTTCTAAGTCGATACTCACGTGAATCTTCTAAAAATGAATCTTCATTATTTTTTACTACATACATTTCATTGAGTCCAACTAAAAACAATACCATATCAGGGTTATAGTAAAAAATATGTTCTTTTAATAGAACTGAATGACCAAAAGAGGAACACCCATCAATTCCGGCATTGTTTACCCAAACACTGTCCTTTGTCTGAGATAACTTTGAATTTAATATATGTGTCCAAGTCTTCGTATTGTCAAGAAGGGAGCATTCAGTTGTACTGCCGCCTACTGTAAATATGGAATAGTAGTCTGCCAAATTAGACGGCGGGTTTATCCCCCTAAAACCTATGGAATTGGTGCTATAATAAATTGTATCATCTAGTCCTGCTTGTTGAGATGGGTTATCGATGATTATAGTTTTCTCATAGTTTTTTAATAAGCGTAAAGAATTTCCCACAACTCTGGTAGGAAGAGGATTATAAATCCTTAATATTAATTCAGCAATCAGCAAGCCAATTAAAAGACCAAATAGAATCAATAATATATTAGGGAATATTTTTTTCATATAGCTGAGGGCTTTGCTAAAGCTTCTTTTAAATCAGTTTAGGTTTTCTTAGAACTAGTCTTTTGAATAATATTTTATGTAATATTTGATATTATCTTCAATTATTAATTTTGACCGAAATAGTTAGCCAGTTCTGTTCACATCCTTTCGCGAATTTTGACCGTTATTTGTGTACTCAATTTATCTAATATTTATTATTTAATATAGCCCAAGCTTGATGTGACAAATTGGTAAAAGGGTTAATTGTAAGCCTTGAGTGAACTCTAGAATCGGTCACATCTTCCGGAAATAGATAATCTACTGCATATTGGTTTTTTAAGCCCATTTCGAAACAAGATATAATTAAATCTCTGGTATAAGACCCATCAGGATAAGCAATACTCCGAATTTCTCTTTGTAATAGGTTTTCCAAATATTGCTTCGCCTTAATTATTAATCGAACTGCTTCAGTATGACCGCAAATCCCGAGGTTTTCATGGTAGTATCCATGTAATTCTACAGTAGCATACTTAGATTTGTCTAATTTAATTATTTCTTCGTCAGACAGGGTTTTCCAGTAAATTTCCCAATCTTCTAATTTTGTCATGTCTTCAATTTCTGGAAAGGCGGAATAAACTTGCTTTTTAAAAGTCCAATTCTGTGCTTTACACCTAGTTTTTAGGCTTAAACCATCGATGTTTTGATAGACTCCTTTTTTTTTATAATACTCATCACCTCCAACGGTTATGTTGGCGTTGCTTAAATAAGATGCAAGGTCTAAATAGTCAGTCCAAAGCATCGGATATTTAGTGTGATTAATGGCTGTGACAAAGAACGTAGCATGTATCTGTTTTTTTTCAAGAATTGGTAAAGCTATTTGTAAATTATTTCTATATCCATCGTCAAATACGATGGCAATATTCATGCGATTTGGATCGATTTTATCGGATACTAAATCAGACAGCGAAACTAAATTATAGTGGGTTTGTAAAAAATCTAATTGTTGTTCAAAGAGCTGTTCCGAAACAAAACGTGTATTTATAGAGGTTTGCCCTATATAATCAACACCATGATAAAGTAGAATACATTTTCCTGGTCGATCACTCAATAACCAGTTGGTTCCACAAAAATGAGATATCATACCAATACCAATTCTGCGAACAAGATAACTAGTTTTTTTATGGAATGTATAAAATGAATTTATCATAATCAGGATATATCAGAGAAGACTTATATGCTTGTTTGTACAATATCTTCATTTATTAGGCTTGGATCAAAATCATTAGAACTTGTGTCTATAAATTTCTCAGGATAGTTTACTTTGCTTTACCAATAGTTTATATATAGCATTAGGGAAATAAAGGTGACAAACTTTGTATTCTGTTTTCGTAATTTTTTATCATTTGACTGTTTCTGAAACACTGCCATCTGGATAGCCTACAATAAATGAGACGATCCCTTCAAAATTAGAAACTTGGCCATTCAAAAAAGAATAAATTCCAAAGGAATTATCTTTCAAAATCATCTTGAAACATACTAAAAAAACAATTCAATTTATAGACAAATCGAGTTGCAATGTAGTGATAGGTTGTTCGGGTAATTTCTTGGCATGATCCTTCTATAAGGTTTTTGGCTTACGGCAGGCTGCTCGATTGTAGCAAGTTTTAGTTTGTTTTAATATTCAACTTTGGATAGAATGAATCCTTTGGTAGAAAGTCGATTCCAAAGAAATCAAACATTTTCTTAAATTCATGGGCGTAATTTAATTTTTCAATTGTTGTTTCATAAATTTTGATATCAGTAAATTTACTCTTGAATTTTAGCCCTTGAGCATGTGTTTCTTTTACGTACCATTCTAAATATTTCAATTCGAATTCCCGAATGACTTTTAGTTTTTTTACGTTAAAGGGGAATGGGTTTTTTTTGCTTTCTGACAGTCTTGAAATAAAAAGTAGAATTCGGTATTTAACTTTATCAAAATTAGAAACTGGATTAATGGGGTTTTTCATTAATGGATTCATGATTGTCACCAATCCGTTATAATTTAAAGGAGTACAATTTATTCTATAAAAACTTTTGATGATTTCATCTTTATCTCTTTTAAGTATAATTATACCCAATTCTTCATGTGGTATTAAAGAGGGTATTAACCAGCCAAATCCCTTAATGAAAGTGTGATTAGTTTCTATGTAATGTTTTTTTTCATCAATGGCTGAATTTATCGCAATGATTTTCTCTTTCATTTTCTTCTCTAACTTTTCCGGTCTACCACGAAGAAATTCAACCATTGGTTTACCAAGCATAGAGGGATTTGGTTCGTGAAAAGCATTAATGTTTTCGAACTCTTTCAGTATGTTGGAAAGATAGTGGGAACCAGATCTTCCTGTATTTATAGAAAAAATGTATTTTATCATTTGGGATTACTATGATTTATGTGCAATAATATTTTAGCCAAACTGGGTTTTAATGTAGTTTAGGTTTTGTTGAACGCACCCAAATTAAGCTGAGATATACTTTGTTCATCTTAAATTATGCTCTTAATCAAAATATTATGGTACAAGTAAAAACATGTGAGATTTCGGAACCCAAAACACAGTTCTAAACTACGAAATAAAAAGACATTCAATTGTTTTCTCATGCCAAATATCTGGTAAGTTTGAGCTCAACATAGGCCCATATGCTACTAGCTTTTCGGTTCATTCTATATTCTTTAAAGTATGTCTTTAAAAGGTAATTTTAATAAATGGCCTATCGTTTAGAGGTTGTAGTGTAAGCTTCCAACAACTATAATTTTCTCTGGTGATTCTCCGTAATTTCAGCTGATTTAGCACCTAAACTATTAATCTTAACATGAATCAAATTGGACATGTTTTAGCATATTTCGAATTAAAACTATATTGATACGCTAAGCCTAGGGTATTAATTTAATACCTTAGATTCTTTTCGTAAAAAAAGATAAGAAAACCTCTAGTATCATGACTAATAGTTAGAGTTATTGATGTTAGAATAAAAAGTCTTAATATTCTATGCTTATTCATTTTTGGTGAGAATGATTATTCTTTAGAAATATGAGATTTTTTAATCCATGCTTGTATTTCATATTACTAGACAGTCTTCTCTATAATTAAAGATATTCCAACTCACTTTGCTTTTACCCTTTTTTTAGGAATTTTTGTAATAGTTCCTCCGATTAGATCCTTTCAAGTTGCTCAGCTCAACTTTAGCTTTATATATTATTTATAATGAAATTGTTTAGCACTAATTTTGGGAAAAGTATTCTTTGAAACATGAAAAAAAAAATATCACAAAGTAAACCTCTTTTTGTAATTATTACTTTCAGAGTTATGCTCCAAAGTGAAAATGATTTTTTACGATTGATTCAATCACTCATTGCCCCAATCTTTGAGTCCTTAGAAAAAATATATAGTGTTAAGTATTTGAAAGTAAAAACACGACCTATTGTCATTGACAATAATGCTAAAAATGAAATTCATTTTAATGTAAAAAGGGGGCTCTTCAGATTCTTCCCTTTTTCACTCTTTTTGTTTATAAAAAAGCAAAAACCTTCCATTGTGTTTGTACACGGCTTCATTTTCCCAATTCAATTGTTGAGTTTGTTTTTTTTCCTAGATAAGTCAACAAAGGTTATCGTTCAACACCATGCTGAAAAGCCATTTAAAAATATTTTTAAAAGATGGTTACAAAAAATAGTCTATTCAAGAGCAGATGCATATCTATTTGCGTCAAGTGAGCTAGCACGTCCGTTTGAGGATTACAATATTATTAAAGACTCCTGTCGTATTAATGAGGTTATGGAGTTCTCCAGTTGCTTTGTAAATAAAAATATGGAGCGTCCTGCTCATTCTTTTTTGTGGGTTGGCCGTCTTGATGCCAACAAAGACCCCATAACCATGCTGAAAGGGTTTAACTTATATCTTAATCATAATCCTATTGCTAAGCTAACTATGATTTATGCGAGTGCCATTATTGAAAGTGAGGTGAAATCATTCATTCAGAAAAATAACATGACTTCATCTGTTATTCTTTTAGGGAAAGTTTCTCATGACCAGTTAGAAAATTGGTACAATTCCAGTGACTTTTTTATTTCTGCTTCACATTATGAAGGTAGCGGTATTGCATTTTGTGAGGCGATGAGCTGTGGTTGTATTCCGATAGGAACTAATATTGCTTCATTTAGAACTATGACGAATAATGGTGATTGTGGGATGTTGTTTGAGGTAGCTAATGAAATGGATTTATTTAGTAAATTAAGAGAAAGTGAAAAAGTTAAAATAGACGATATGCGTAAACAAGTTTTACTTCAATTTCAGAATAACCTTTCGTTCAATGCCATAGGATTGAGAATTGAAGAAGTTGCAAATAATCTTTTATCAAAATTTGAATTATAAATTTACTGATCGTGTAGTTTTACCTTTTTAGGGATTGTTTCAGCCCCTTAATATATCAAACGTGATTACGAAATAATTTTTGTAATTATGAGTATGGGAAAGAAGTATAGCAAAGCCGAAAAACTGGCTATTGTAAAAGAAGCCTCAGAGAAAGGCGTAAAAATCACGTTGGATAAGTATGCACTTTATCCAGCTACCTTTTATTACCTGTCTGCCGACAGGCAGGCTGGAAGTAAAAGGTAGAAGAGATGGGTGAGGTTGGCTTGACTCATGGCCTTACTAAGGAACGCCTTGCTATCATCAAGAAACTGGAAAAAGAGAACAAAGCTTTGAAGGAAATCATAGCTGAGAAAGAGTTGGAGAGTAAGCTAAAAGATGAGTTGCTAAAAAAGAAGTACCCCCATCTGAGAAACAAGCTTTAGTCAGAAAGTACGTCGGATGGGGGATGAAATTAGAACTTACTTTAAAGCTCTGTAAACTCACTAAATATGAGTACTACAGGAAGTTAGGCAAACGTAAAAAAGCAGGTAGGAAACCTACTTGTATCACTAATCAAATAAATGGGCATGGCGACTTGGTGGAAGTAGCCGAAGAGCTTGTCATTGGTGTAATTATTAACACCCTGCTGTTGCCAGAGACCAGTTATGGATATAGAGTTATGACCGCGGCCTTACAGCACGAAGGTTTTTTGATTAATCACAAAAAGGTATATCGCCTAATGTATAAATATCAACTGCTTGGTGACCGACATAAAAGAGCGGCTAGGAATTATGTAAAATATAGGCGGGTTAATCTTAAAAGGCCTTTAGAGGTCTTAGAGATGGATATAAAGTTCCAGTGGGTTATAGAACATCAATGCTATGCATTCATTCTTACAGTAATAGATAGTTTTACAAGAAAGGTACTTTATTGGACGGTGGCTTACTCCATTAAACAAGCCCAAATTAAAGCTGCTTGGGAGCAAATTATCCTTCAAGAATTACAACCAGCAGGTCTGCTGGAGCAAGAACTAACCCTAGAGCTTCGTAACGATAATGACACAAGATTTGCTGCCAAAACAGTCCAAGAATACTTTACTAAAAATCACATCAAGCAGGTATTTACACATCCCTATACGCCCCAAGAAAATGGTCATGTAGAAAGCTTTCATGCCATACTTGGTCGCTCACTAGAACTCCAGGAATACAAGACCATAACTGACTTAGAGAAACAGCTAGAACACTTCTATTATACTTATAATAATAACGTGAGGTTACATGGAAGTCTAAAGCACCTAAACCCCAACGCATTTATTAAACTTTGGCAGCAGGAAATGATATTGGTAGAACCGCATAAAAAGATTAACCACAAGTACAATATTCAATTACGAATACCTCATTATAAAATCAAACCAAATGGAGAATTCAGAATTATATCAGAAGAAACTAAAGCTCTGCTGGCACAAAGAAACCAGAGAACAAGCACCTTAAACAGCTAAAATCGTAGTATAAGAAAAACAATTTTATACATTTAATAAACCTTCGGAAAGTGTTTGCCTATTAGGGGGCTAAACCAGGGATTAAAACTAACTCAAGTTGAGTTTATTTTAAATGAAAAACTTCTAAACCTTATTCATTTAATAATTGACTCATAAAGTTTCCAGGATTTTTTCGAAATCCCCTTTTGATATAAAGATTTTTCTGGTTGAATTAAACTACCAACACTTATGTTTTTTGATGGGTCTCCATGTTTTCCAGTAAATGAATGAAGGTCATAGTTTGTTGATAATTTATTTTCTAAATGCAGAAAAGAACGTACTTCTTCTAGGCATTTAGCTGTATTGGAAACTAAATCTTCCGAATCAACAACTAAGAGTTGCGATTTCAAACTAGTCTTTTTGAGCTCTTTCAAGAATTCCAATCTATCAATATAGTACTTCTCAATCTCTTCATGCCCCCATTCTTTATAAAAGTCTTTTGTCAATTTTCTAATGCTCTCGAACGTCTCTTCTGGTTTCCTTACCAAAACCACAATGCGAGAAAAGGACTTGATTAAATCTAAATTGGGTGTTTTTTGGTTGTGATTAATTTGATCAAGAAATTTAAAGTTCAATGGAAGTATTTTGCCGAAGTATTGCTGAGTCTTAATTCTCATTTTTACAATATCCAATTTAGTTGTATAAACCTTATTACTTTCACCCATTCCAAATATCTTCTTATCTGTCATGAGTATATGGGCAAACAAGGATGATCTACTTCGCATGTGTCCTAAGATAAATATTTGATAAGTTTCTTTGAATGGATACATTTATAGGTTGCTTTTATTACAATATTTGATAACTTTAAGAAAGTTCCTGTTAATTTAAAGTTTGCCTAACTGTAATAATAGACAATCCTTTTATTGTTGTCTTCTAAATTGGTAGACTCGATATGTTTCATCTCCTTAATATACTATTGGGTATTATCCTTTTTCAAAACTTCTAAAATCAAATCAATTAGCTTTGTTGAAGATTCCTCAATTGACAACTTATCGGTCTTAATTAATAAGTCTGGAATTTCAGGAATGTCGTAAACATCACTTACTCCTGTTAAGTTTTTAAGTTTTTGTGGGTTCTCGTCTTCTAGAAAGGCTCTTTTGTATAGGCCTTTTGTATCACGTTTGATTAATGTGTTTAATTCAGCTTCAATATAAACCGTTTTTACAGTGTGTTTCGTCTCCAAAGAATTATCATGCCTGACTTTTTCATAAGGGTTGATACTCGAAATAATTGCGATAATACCTTGATCGGCGAATCTTTTAGCTAAATAGAACAAACAGTTAATATTATGAACCCTTTCCTCTTTGGTAAAACCTAAATCGGGAAAAAAAAGTCCCCTATAAATATCACCATCAATAACTTCCGTTTTGATTTTATGTTTTGTCAAATATTCCTTTGTAAAGTTTGCGATAGTTGTTTTACCGGCACCAGATAAACCAGTCATCTGAATAATTATCATAAAATAAGAGTAGTTATTAAAAAAACTAAATTATGCAAATTTTGAATAATTATACTTTGAAATACATTTTTTCATTAAAGATCAATGCTGTCCTAAATAAATAATAATATGGGTTACATTATGAATTTCATGTCAATTAAAGGGCAATATCTTTAAGGCGTTTAAAAAGAATTTTGTGCTGGGTTTGGCAACAGGTTTTTAAAATGGGTTATTGAGCCATGTTATGAGCTCTATAATCAACTAATTCAAACTTCATTAAAAATAACTTCCTAACGTTCATCGCCAAAGAGCATAAGCAACAAACTTTCATGTCCAACGGGATTTAATGTGGGCATCAGCTTTTTTTTCTGCCTTTAGATTTCTTTTTGGTCATTTCTTTTCTATCCTGAAATGCATCTTGAAATTCTATGGTATTATCGACATTATCTACAAAAGCCTCTATCCATGCATTATTTATAATACTAACCACGGTCGACCAGACAGCCGTGTCTACGTTTTTTAAATCACCTTCGAAAGGTACTTTCATCGCTACAGAATCTGTCTTTTGATTTTTGAAAACAAATTTAAAGAAGCCAATGAAACCTTCCCAAACCGACTCCACAAAATGGTCTTCTGGACCAATTAATTTTGAGTTCTTGATGAATGGTTTTACATAACCTTTCAGGTAGCTATTTGCAATGGCCAATTCACCATAAAGATTGAAAATCCCAGATTCAAAGTCAGCTTTTCCGTAATGCTTTGTCAAATCATTTAGTGCTGTTACATCAGAATTCTCTAATTTGAAAGTGATATCCATATCAGGAATTTCTTTAAGTAGATTAAGGTTACCATCCATAGCCAATGTACCATTACCAAATGTACTCGCACTCATATTAAATGCACTAGGAAGTGTCTGCTCAGCCGCAATGACATTACTCAGGTTGTTGGCCGTAAGTTCTACCTTTTCCATGGTTAAGTCAACGTCCGGGTCTGCTGACAGCATCACCAGACTAATTTTACCTTCATGGACCTCAAAACGATTGATGTTAAGCGGTACAATATCCGTGAGGGCTTTTGTCCAATCCTTTTGATCTGCCCCTTTGGCATCCGCTTGATCTTCCATGACATAGATAATCTCGGGGGTGTTCAATATGATTTCACTGACAATCCTTCCTTTGAATAAGGATTTCCATTCAACGGAAATATCGGCTTCTGGTAGTTGGATAAAAGGAACTTCGGTACCAGCATCCACCACAGATAAGTGCATGCCTCTAATAATATAGGCTCCTCTTATCAAAGCAATATCTACGTCTTCTACTGCTCCGGTATAGCCCGGTAGCTCTGATAATACATTGTTTAAGTAGTTCTTAACAATGGATGGAAGGAATAATCGGAAAACAATCAATAAGCTGACTATGATGAGTAAGGCGGATCTTTTTCTGTATTTCTTCATGGGTGATAATGATTTTAAAAAATATATATACATTCCTTGTCTATCACATTTTAGAACAACTATAATTTGAGTTTACCCATTGGCTGGTTTACTGTACTACAAGGAATGTATAACTTTCAATAGTTTTTTTTGAAAATACGCTATCATATAGATCTCGGATTACAAAAAAATCATTGAATCTACTTTCTTGAAGGAAATGGTTAATTTAGGTGTGTTATGTAAAGAAATGTTTTGAAACCATAACAGCAGAATACTTCAAAACGCATTACTTCTTGTTCAGCTCAAAAGTCATTAACCTATGTTGAATGACTGCTCTGTTCAAGGTTCCTTTACTATAAAAGTAATCACTCGTGCGTTTACTTTTCGGCTCCGTAAGCTGATACTGCCCAGTTCCTATTTTTTTTATAGGCTTCTCGATGTTGTCGATTTCAGAATAAACTTTGGAAACATTATCAGGTTGATCCCAATATAACATGGCTCCAGAGTAGTTAATGTCTTTCTCGAATTTGGATAGTTCGCCATCTTTTGTCACGGAGTAAATGCCATTGATTTTTTCAGTGACGCTAGAAGAATGCAATTTTCCGTTTACAAAGGTTGAAACCGAACTGGACACCAATTCACCGTTGTTATAATAAGCAGTGAGCTTATAGGTCAAATCAATGTCGATTAATATTTTAACATTTACTTCGCTGTGGACTTCAATTTTAATCAAATCATTTTCTAGACTTTTTTTTACGGTAATCTGACCGAGGTGCGTATTATTAGCTGTGATGCTATACGATAATGTCTGTGCATTTATTGATGGTACCCTTGCAAAAAAGATTAGGGCAAGTAAAATTATACTTCTCACAATTAACTTTATTAAACCCGGTTTATGCATTGGAGTATCATAATGAGTTTTAAAGTGGAATAAATCAGACATTTCAACGAGATTAGCATAGCAGTTTACCCTGAGCTTGCCGATAGGATGCAATTTAGCTACGGTCCCGATAAAATCGGGAGGTTTTCTAATAAAGCGGGTTAAAGTATTCCTTTCGATCATCAAAAAGTATCTATGACTAAGCCAGTGATTTGTGGTGCACTGTATTTATAAACAATTACTTAGCTAGTCTTTTGGGTAAATTTCCTTTTGGTTATTAAGATTCTATATTTGAAATCATCATAAAAGACAACGAATAACAAAATAAGTATGGCAATGATGAGTGTCTTTAGTTTAAGGTCTAATTCAATGAATAAGTAAGCACCAGATAAACCTCCAATAAAAAAAGACGTGATGATGTAAATCCTTAGTTTAATAGTAGTCTTTATTTTTTTTCTCAGTGGGTAACGTTTTGGGAAAAGAAGCTGCGAGAGTTCTATCCCTAGGTCAGTGAAAAGCCCTGTAAGGTGCGTTGTTCGAACCACGGCTTTTGATATTTTGGTTACAAAAGAATTCTGAAGCCCCATGGCAAAAAGTAGTAAACAGGCGATAACATTAGGATATTCTAGTTTGTTGGTGTAACCCATCAGCACCACCAACAGTAGCACAATACACTCTATGAAGGTAGGAATAACATATACATTAAGTCGTTTATTTTCAAGAAAGCTCTCTATTAGAAAACTGGAAGTGAAGGACCCAATAAAGAATGAAAAAATATATCCAAAATAGGTAGCAGCTTTCAAAAATTGGGAATTAGCGACATCGTATATTAATAAGGCAAAATGCCCTGTGACATTGGTGGTAAGTTGTTGTATAGACAAGAATCCACAGATATTGACTATTCCTGCTACTAAAGATAAGACCGTGGCCAGTTGGAGATTATGCTTAAAAGTTCGGCTTTTACCTTGGTGTTTGAACATTTATTAATAATTCTGTGCTTGAGAACTTGTGGCACATAAGATTGGATATCGTTGACGTTAAGCATATCCTGCTTATTGTCGTGGCCAATCTACGTGATTTATTAATGGTGAAAAATGATTTCAAACATGTTTGTATAAGTTTCTGGTGATAATTACGATTCCTATACTTCTGAAACCTCGGTATCCTATTAAAAAGTCCTAACCTGTTTCCTCGCTTCAATAAGAAGACACATGAATGATGCGGCCTTTTAGAACATGAAGCGGGCCTTCTCCTTAAAATTTTAGGTCTCATCTAAGGAGCTTTTGATTTAACAATGATGATACATAATATACATGAAATCAATGTCAAAAAGGTTCCAAGAATTAATTCTATAATACTTTGTGCAAACAGATTGCCCAGGGTGTTGAGAGCAAAAAGCACCGCAAAAATCCAGATAAGAATATCAATTACCCGATTGGAGGTTGCTCTTATAAGTAGTTTGTACTTTAAGAAAAAAATAGTCATCATGAAAATATTCAGGAGTATTGAGAATATTTCAAAAGATTTCATTTCCTCTACGGAATCAAGCTTTCCTGACCAAACTTTATCATATGATATTTGCTCAAAAAAGATCAGAATGTGAAATATTAAAACGATTCCAAGGATGAAAAACATAATCAGCAAAGCTGTTTTTTTGCTCATTTTATGCAATGCTTTAGCTCGTTTTTTGCTCATTAGGCACAAAGGTTGAATAGGGTTAACATAGGCATAGCCTGTTTATCGATTCCGCTAATCTAAGTGATTTATGTGAGTTGCAAAACGATTTCAGGTCATAGCTCGTTTAACCCAGTTTATGCCTTGGAGAATTGTTATGAGTAGCTAAAGTGTAATAAATCAGACATTTAAACGAGATTAACATAGCGGTTTACCCTGAGCTAATGGTTCTGGTGTTTGAGTTTAAATGGGTGTAGCCTGTGCTGAGCTTGACGAAGTAAACTGATTTGTAGCAATTTAGCTACGGTTCCGATAAAATCGGGAGACTTTCTAATGAATAAAGCGGGTTTAAACCTTCGAACCCTTTTTCATTTTCAGATGAGCATTTCGGCCCTCTCTTACAACGATTTCTATTATTTCCTTTATATCATCTTCTGAAGTTCTGAAATTGACAATGCACGCCCTCAAACAATATTTTTCATTCACTATGGCATTCGAAAGAAATACCTCGCCACCTGTTTGTAAAACATTTAAAAGGATTTCATTGAGCTTATTTAAATAGTCATTTTCTAAATCCAAATCTCCATCAGGGATGTACCTAAAGGTAGTGATACTTAGATTTTGAGTCATAGCCTCTAATGACGGATGACTTTTGGCAAGTTGAAATAAATATTTAGATAGCTCAATATCTTCACCAATTAATTCTTCGTAACCTTTTCTGCCTACTTGCTGTAAGGTTAACCATACCTTTAACGCCCTGAAACCACGAGAGTTTTGTAGCCCATATTCGTAAAAGTTCTGAGCATTTTCTTCTTCATATATTGTGAAATTATAATACGCTGGGTGTGAACTGTAGGTGTCTATTAAATGCTGTGGATTTTTAACCAAAGTACATCCAGCTTCCAGTGGACTATATAACCATTTATGTGGGTCTAGTGCGATTGAATCGGCTTCAGACAAGCCTTTAAAAACCTTTTGAAATGCAGGAAGCACCGCTGCAGGAACGCCGTAGGCACCATCAATGTGAAACCATAAATCATAATTTTTACAAATGGTGGAAATGCCCATGAGATCATCTACCACGCCCGTACTGACATCACCCGCAGTTCCAATCACCATGATGGGTTGAAAGTCATTTTCTATGTCCTTTTTGATGGTTTCTTCTAGCACGGCATTGTTCATCTTGTTGCAGTCATCTGTGGGTATCCAACGGATAGATTTAGTCCCTAAACCAAATAATATAGCGGCCTTCTCTACCCAAGTATGCGTACTTTTAGAACAATAAACAGTTAGTTTTTTAGGTAAACCGCTTAATCCTTCCTCTTTGATACTTTTAGGAGCTTTGGCCGTTCTAGCTGCTAAAAAAGCTGTGAAATTTGCCATGTTTCCACCACTGACCAATATGCCACCATAGCTAGGAGAAACACCAATAAACTCCGCCAACCACTGCACGGTCTGTTTCTCTATTTCCGTGGCCATTGGGCTTAATATATGAGCTCCGACATTCGGATTTACGGCAGCGGCTAATAGATCGGCTAAGGCTCCAAGTGGGGCAGGAGAGGACGTGATGTAGCCTAGGAATTTAGGATGACCATTAAAAAGGGAATGCTCAAACAGCAATGATGTCGCTTTTGAAACAAGCTCACTTACTGGGCTGCCATTTTCAGGTAGGGAGGCATTACCCAATAGTTTTTGGAGCTGAAGAGGACTTTCGTTTGGCGTAACAGGTTTTTTATCAATGGAAGAAAGGAAGTCGGCAATATCATCTATCAGTTGATGCCCGATTTTCCTAAACGCTTCTTTATCTATCTCAATGGATGATTTTCTAATCTTTGACATGGTTTTCATTCATCTGTTGCAAAGGTTTAATATACAGAAGCTTAGCCGTAAATCGGCCATTACTTTAAATATTCTAAAGCGATTTTTATATAACGGAAGTGAATGATTGGCTCTGCCGTGAATCGTTTTAGCTAGCCAATTCTTTCCGCAATAAGCATGAGCAAAAAGGTTTCTCGTTCAATAGACATGCCCTTTTTGGCACTTGTAGCCATGGTCTTTTTATTGTGATTGATGGCTTCATGAATATTAATCCAGATGGCTTTCATACCATTTTTTGTCTCGTAAAGCTCCAAGTTTGATTCGCCCAACTCGGGGTTGATTTCGCAGGTATAGCAATAAGAAATCATATGCTGAACATCGAAATCTGGCTTGTGCCAAGGCCTATATTCTTCGTAAACACCAAAGGGTTTAATATTCCTAATGTTTTTGGCTCCAGTTTCTTCGCTAAGTTCACGCATCATTCCTTCTATTTTATCTTCGCCCAGATCTAAGCCACCTCCTGGAAGACTGTAGTCTTCATATCTTTCGGTATAAAGTAGTAGAATGGAATTCCCTTGAATGGCAATACTCCTTGTTGCTAAGCGTGTAAAAACGGATTTATGCTCTAAAGTAGTTACCTCAGGGTGATAATGGGTTTTTAAATTTTGCACGTATAAATAGTGAATTGGGTTAGTAATGGGACTGCCATTTGGTATGTAGCGAATCGTTGAAATGAAGCACAATTATTCTTTAAGCTTTTATTCTGTCCCTTTAAAGTTGATGAATTGAAGCAATTTATCTATGGTCCCGATAAAATCGGGAGATTTTCTAATGAATAAATTGGGTTTAAGCCTAAGTTTATTTTACAAGTTTCATCATTAAATAGAATTTACATGACATTTTTTTAACAAGGTAACGGAGCTTGTCGAAATCGTGCCAACATCATGAGAGACGTAGTACTCAGTAAAACCAATCTCTATTTCTTCATCAGAATCTGAGCTCTGTTATATGCCGATATTAGGGCGTACACGCCAGATCTACGAATGCTCGTGTGCTCACCGCAACCCCAAAACTTTATGGTTGGATCAGACTTCATGGAGAGCTGTACGTAAGAAACCGAAACAGAAGCAGAGCTATGTCCTATGGAATGCGAACGATATTGATCTACGTGGAAATCCTTCCATCCTTGCTGCTGCATGGCATAAACCACCGCATTAATTGGGCCGTTTCCTTTCCCTTCCAATGTCATTTCTTTTCCCTGATGGGTAAGTGTTATAAACAATTGAACTTCGGTATCTGTCAATTCCTGAATATCATATTTCTTCAATTCAAGAACATCTTTGCGGTTAACAAATTCTTTTAGAAACTCTGTCTGGATTTCTTGGAAGGTCAATTCCCTGCCATATTGATCTGCTAGGCCATTGATATGCAAGCCCACTTCAGGATGCATTTTCTTAGGCACATCGTAATCAAATTCTCTCTTTAATATATACGCCACGCCACCTTTGCCACTTTGACTATTAATTCTAATAATGGCTTCATAACTACGACCTATGTCTATTGGGTCAATAGTTAGGTATGGCACTTCCCATTTAATTTCATCTTCTCCTCTCAGGTCCATTCCTTTCTTTATGGCATCTTGATGGCTTCCGCTAAAGGCTGTAAATACCAACTCACCAGCGTAGGGATGACGCTTGTGAACGTTCATGCCGGTGTTTTTTTCATAAACTTTTTTTATGACATCGATATTGGAGAAGTCTAGTCCAGTTTGAATACCATGGCTATTCATATTTAGAGCCAATGTCACCAAGTCCAAATTGCCCGTGCGTTCGCCATTCCCAAACAAGGTGCCTTCCACACGGTCGGCTCCTGCTAATAAACCTAACTCTGTTGCCGCTATGCCCGTACCTCGGTCATTATGGGTATGTAAACTGACAACTACGGAGTCTCTGTTTTTGATTTTTCGGCAGAAGTATTCTATTTGGTCTGCATAGGTATTGGGCAAATTCCATTCTACCGTAGACGGAAGATTGAGTATTATTTTATGCTCAGGGGTTGGCTGCCAGCTATCTATCACGGCTTCGCATACTTCTATGGCATAATCTTCTTCTGTATCAGAGAAACTTTCTGGCGAATATTCTAGTGTTATATTGGTGTTTGGCAATTCTCCGATAAGTGATTTTACCAAAAGTGTACCATCCACAGCAATAGCCTTAATTTCCTCTTTGGTGGCGTTACCAAAAGTGACCTTACGCTGCAGTTTAGAAGTGGAGTTATACAGATGTACGATGGCATTTTTTACGCCATCTAAGGCTTCAAAAGTCCTGCGAATAAGTTGTTCACGGGCCTGAACCAGTACCTGAATGCGAACATCGTCAGGAATGAGGTTTTCTTCTACAAGCGTTCTTAAAAAATTGAATTCCGTATCAGAAGCGGACGGAAAGCCTACTTCAATGTCCTTAAATCCGATGGCCACTAAAGTCTTAAATAAGGTGACCTTTTGTTCAATGTTCATCGGCACTGGAAGTGCCTGATTACCGTCTCGTAAATCTACACTACACCATATAGGAGCCTGTGTTAGTGTGCGATTTGGCCATTCTCGATCCTTTAAAGCTATAGGTTGAAACGGTGTATACTTATTAATGTTAGATGCCTTCATAATTATCTTAAATCCTGAAATCTTGAGGCTTAAAGTACCTCGAAAAAATGAGGTACGCCTTCCGTGCCGTAAATATGCATTCATTTTTTGAAGGAATGAAACTTCAAAATCGAATCGTTGATAACTAGGGTGTAATTCTTTTAACCCGGTTTATGCATTGGAGGATTGTAATGAGTTTTAAAGTGGAATAAATCAGACCTTTAAACGAGATAAGCATAGCATTTTACCCTGAGCTTTTTTTCGAAGGGTTCTGGTGATTGAGCTTAACTAAGTTTACGTACTGATTTAAAGCAATTTAGCTACGGTCCCGATAAAATCGAGAGACTTTTTAATGCATAAAGCGGGTTTAATATCTATAGTGTGATAAGGCAGAGCAGTTATTATATCTAACGCCACAGGCATTTTATATTTTAAATCTTTTACTTCAGCAATTGGAGTTCTTTTCTCTTGGCTTCATCATCTAAACTTTTTTGCTCCCAATAGGGCTCTTTCATACTTTTTTTCAAGTGAGCTTCCGTTATCAATCCATCGCCATTGTCTTCCGTCCATCCCAATATTTTATATGGGAATTCTTTTTGCACATCGATAGTAAAAGTCCTATCATAATCTAAGTATTCAATTTTATATTTTGAAGATGTGTCAGATGCTGTTTTACTGATTTTAGCCTTGGTGACTTGCAGATCTTTGTAGGCAAAACGACTATATAAAGTAGAAAAAATCAAATCCATTTCTCCTAGAGGTAGTTGTCCTTGATTTATACGAATACGCGTCATTAGTTCTTCTTCTAATAGGGCTACTGGTATACTTTTTTCGGTATCTCCATCCGTTTCGAAGTAAGAAAACTGTTTGAACTGATAGTTTTCTTCTTTGAGATTTAGCTGTGTGAAAGTATGTCCACACCATTCTTGAATGCTGGTATTCAACTTTAATGTGTGTGGATACTTTTTGAAATCAACCGGTGTGAAACTAGAGGTAACAATAGCGTAATCATAAATACCAGTTGTAAACTTCCTAACATGGTTCAATTTCATCACGGAGACCATGTCTTTTCCTGCATCTTTCGGATTATCTAGTTTGACTTGTTTGCTTAATGAAAATGGTTCTGTCACAAATACCAATACTACTTCACCTTCGCGGATTTCTCCATATCGAGATTGTTTCAACTCATAGCTATTCAGTTCAGCTTTGCCGGAATACCAATAATCATCAAATTGTTTTTGGTTAAAAACTTCAACTTTTCCGTCGGTAGAATCTATGGGGTCTTTTCCGGAATCTTGGTCTGAGGCACAGGAAGTAAGTAAACAGATATGGAGTAAGCAAAATACTTTTAATAGTTGAATCATAATGTGTTATAAAGTTTTAGACTGTTTATACTGAATTTTGGCTTCCCTCTTTTTTAATCCCTGTCAGTTTATATACGATATGTAAAAAAAATAGTTTTCCGTTGAAATATCTATTTTGTTATTGGCAGTCTGAGACGAATTAAAATATGGCACCATTTTTTTATTCAGAATATTTTAGAAAACAGATAGCTTGTCATGATCTGGCAACTGCACCCACAAAATTGTTAATGAAATTATTGTTTCCAGCGGCATCCATGGTGTAACCTTTTAATATAACAAAGGCTATCTTAGCAAACTTTGACATTTATGATTTGCTGGCGTTTTTAACGCACGTTCTTTTTTTACGGATTATACGTTTGAGAATCGTTATGAGTTTTAAAGTGCAAGAAATCAGACAATTAAAGAAAATTGGCAGAGCGTTTACCCTGAGCTAATGTCGATGGGCTATGGTGATTGAGTTAAAATGGCTGTAGCCTGTGCCGAGCTTGACGAAGTGTACTGATTTGAAGCAATTTAGCTACAGTCCCGATAAAATCGGAAGATTGCCTAATGCATAAAGCGGGTTTATAATAAGCAGTTCCGGTAAACCAGACATCTCCCAATCGGACAAAAAAAATGCCCTTCCATATCATGGAAAGGCATTTAATAAATTCTTAACTTTTAGTAACCAGGGTTTTGCTGGCTTTTCAAAGTCGGGTTATTATTAATTTCTTCAATTGGCAATGGCCATATGAATTTCAAATTTGAATAAGGTACGGCAGCTTGCATAGTAAATGTTGTTGCCGCATCATTGGTATACAAATTCGTAAAAGTAAGCGTACGGCTGGCTTTTGCTGGAATTCCTCCGGTTGTAAAGTCAGTGTCTGTGCTCAATCTGTGAATATCCATCCAACGAATACCTTCCGCCAAAAATTCAATTCTACGCTCATTCAAAATCGCTTTTATCAACTCCTTTTTAGAAGTAAAACTTGCAGCAGAATACCTAGCCGCAGAACCTTCTGGTAAGGCTCTGTTTCTTACCGTATTCAATAGCTCAAGGGCTCTGGCATCTACACCAGAAGAAGCACGGGCCATAGCCTCAGCCGCATTTAAGATAACTTCTGCATAACGAATAATTGGTGCATTATCGGTACGGGCAGTAGCATCAGCGTATTTCTTAGTGAAATAAGCTCCACGACCGGGAGATGTAGCTCCGTCTTGAGCCACCATATTGCTAGACTTTCTATAGTCGTCAGCTGCAAAAAAAGATTGATTCCAAATCACTGGGCTTATGCCTATAATCCCACGTCCACCACTAACAGAAGTAGAGTACATAGATGGAGCGGCACCATTGACGCCAGCATTGTCCACATCATTGTTTTCCATCGATAAGATAGACTCCAAATTGGTTTTATTGGCTGCACCAAAGGCTCCCATTGGCGTAGCTGTAAGCTGATATCCACCAATTGGACTCGTGATGGCACCAGATGCAGGTATCAACTTGTTCGCCTCTGCAATTACTTGTGCCCAGTTTCCTTGATGCAGTCTTACCCTTGTTTTAAGAGCAATGGCAGCACCTTTGGTAGCACGAGTAATCTTGTTCTTAGGATGCGTAGCGGCAAGATTTGCTTCCGCAAAATCTAAATCAGCCAATAATTTCTCATAACACTCTGCAACAGTATTTCTTCCCAGTTTACCCGCTTCATCAGCAGTAAGTCCAGTACTAGTGCCTACAGGCTCGGTACGATATACCACTCCACCAGCGGCAGCAGTTGGGTTATCGCCATAAGGGCGAGCATAGTTTACCAATAAATAAAAGTGGCCCATAGCTCTAAGAAGTTTTAACTCCGCTTCATAGCCATTTTTAACTTCCTGAGTAAGAGAACCCTCGATAGGTGCCCCTTGAACTCCAGCAATAGCCACATTGGCACGATTGATCATGGCGTAAATGGTCTGCCAGAAATACCCATTATTAGGAGAGTTTGCATCATAGGTACCATCGTAAGTAACACCATAGAAAGCGGCAACGCTTACCATATCTTCTCCACGACAATCGCCCTGCTGTAAATGAGCAGCACCGAAAGGATACCCTCTTACTACACCTGCACTAAGTCCTCCAGTGTAATACCCTGATTGAGCTCCATCGTAAACACCTGCAACTACTAATTCAATACGCTCTGGAGTTTGAAAAGCAGTAGATTCAGATAAGGCATCAATCGGTGCCAAATCGGTCACGTCGCACGACGCACCTGCGAATAGCAGCCCAAAGGCTAAGTATTTGCTATATTTTGATATTTTCATTTTTATCTCTTTAATTTTTTTGATGAATTATAGTCCCACGTTAAGACCAAATGTGAATGCTCTAAACTGTGGATTGGTATTATAATCAAGACCAAATGACTGGTTTACATCTCCATTGGCGTTCAATTCTGGGTCAAGACCAGAGTATTTTGTAAAAGTGATGGCATTCTGTAAAAGACCATATACACGTACACTCTGAATACCAATATTAGCTTTATCCAAAATAGAAGTAGGGATAGAATAGCCTAAAACGATATTCTGAATTCTTACAAAACTTCCGTTTTCAACAAAACGACTGATAGCGTTACCATTCAAGTTGATAATGTTACCATTGTTAAGAACCGTTTTAGGAACATCTGTTACCTGACCTTCGCTCTTCCAACGATCCATTATTTCTACACCGTTATTATTGAAGTCCTGGTTTAAAAGTGTCTCCTGACGAGTTACGTTCATGATTTTGTTTCCACCAGAGAAACGAGTGAAAATCTCTAAATCAACACCTTTGTATTTGAACGTGTTAGTGAAACCACCGAAATATAAAGGATTTGTATTTCCTAAAACCGTTCTGTCTCCACCATCAGCAATATCTGCCGCAGCTAGAGAAGCACCAGTAGTATTTGTGGTTACCGTTGGGTTAGCAGCGTCGTAGAACGAATAGGCTCCGTTGTTTACATTACGCTGAACAACACTTCCATCTCCTTTCAAGAATAATGGGAAACCGTTTGCTGGATTCACTCCGGCAGATTGGTAGCCATACAAAGAAGCGACAGGATCGCCAACTCTAACAATATGATATGCACTTGGGTAAATTGGCTGGTCTTTGCCATCCAAGCCTTTGTTTAAACCCGTAACTTTATTCTCTTGAGTAGAATAGTTTAAGTTCATATCCCAAGAGAAATCATTTTTGTTTAACACATCAAATGAAAGGTTGAATTCGTAACCCTTATTATACAAAGACCCAACGTTTTTAGAAATCGAGTTATTTGGAATTCCAAGTGATGGAGCAGTAGGAGCAGCAAGAATAAGATCCGAAACATCATTTTTATAATATTCTGCACTGAATAAAATTCTGTTATCCAAAATGCCTAAATCTATACCAAAGTTGGTTTGAGTACTAGACTCCCATTTAAGTTCAGAATTTCCTGCTTGTGTAAATCCTACACCATTTTGTGAACCATACTGAGCAGCTCCAAAAAGTCCTAAATAAGGAAAGTCTCCAATAGAAACGTTTCCTACTTGGGCGTAGCTGGCTCTGAATTTAATGTCATTAACAACGTCTGCTAGACTAGATTTTCTGTAGAAATCCTCGTTTGAAACCTTGTATGCCAATGATCCTCCAAAAAAGTTACCTCTACGGCTTGCCGCTGGTAAATCAGACAATCCATCGTTACGACCAGAAAAAGTAAAGAAATACTTATTGTCGTAATCGTATTGAATACGTCCAAAATAAGAATCGAATCCTGAGTTTACACCACCACCGTACACCGCTGGAACAGAAAAGCTTCCAGAAATGATGTTCTCTCCTTGGAAAAATTTATCCGAGAAATTGGCAGCACTTGAAGTAAATGAGGATACCTGTTGTTTCTGATATTCCAGACCGGCAGTTAAGCTAAGAGCGTTTAATCCGAAATCTTTGATATAGTTGGCTGTATTTTGCCAGTTCCATCTTGTAACGTTTCTAGACGTTTGGTTCACCGTTCCTTTCGAGCCACGACCGTCGCCATGACGCGGGTCTTGAGCTGCAAAAGAACGAAGATCTGTGTAATCTACTCCGATCATCGACTTTAAAACCAAGCCATCGAATGGATTGATTTGAAGGTAATTAGTAGAAAGTACACGGCCGATTTGATTGCTAAATTTATTGTTAGCAAGTACAAAGGCAATATTTGTGTAATTATTATCAATGTTTCTGGTGTTAGCACCTTGTCCTAATACGGCACCATCTGGAGAGATATTATAACCTGTAGAATGCGTATCGCTAAAGATTGGCACGTTAGGGAACATCCTAGCTGCTGCCGATAAGTTACCAGATAATGCATTCGAGCCTGAGTTCAGTCCCATATTTTCTGTGCGAGCCGCTTGCATTTTTGTTCCTACAGATACGTACTTGTTAAATTTGTGATCCAAATTTGTCGTGAAGTTGTATCTCGTCTGACCGTTAGAAACTACCGCTCCTTCTTGCTTATTGTATCCCAAAGAGAAGTAGTAATTGGTTTTGTCCATACCACCAGAAAAACTCAAATTATAGTTTTGAGCAGTACCTTGTTTCAGTATCACATCCTGCCAATCGGTATTGGTGTTATTTGCATCCAAAGCAGCTGGAGTAGTAGTGCCATTGGCGTTTTTAACCTTTTCGTTGGCAATTTCTACAAACTGCTCCGCATTTAATAAATCAAAACGGTTTACAGGATTCGTTACACCATATTGCATGTCAAAATTAACCTTCATAGGCTGATTCTTAGCTCCCTTTTTAGTGGTAATCAAAATGACACCATTTGTGGCTCTAGAACCATAAATAGCTGTCGCTGCACCATCTTTTAAGATTTCTATCGACTCAATATCCGAAGGGTTAATATCTCCTAGCGGATTAGAAGGAACATTTGCTCCTGCTTGGTTCCCAGAAAGTGCAGGAACACCAT
>NZ_JBSRVI010000109.1:0-7121 GCF_055134445.1 Arcticibacterium sp. | reverse complement strand
ATTCTCACCTTGCATAAATTCAATATCAGCTTTGTAAGACCATACTAATTCTCTCAGTATCTCAATTTTAGGATAAGATGTACTTGGGTTTGGAGCATATCCATGATATGTGAATATATCAATATATTGTAGACCGTCTTTTTCTTTTAGATAGTCCATAAAGTCTTTCACAAAATCTAACTTAGTAACACTTGCCATTCCCAATGCTATTAAGCGAGCGTCAGGTTGTTCCTCTTTTACGATCTTCGCTGTTCTTAAGTAAAACTCGCCCATTATCCTTCCTGTATGAGCCTTGTTTAGATCTGGCTCATTCCAGATTTCCCATTCAGGAACATGAGCTTTATAACGATTCACCATGGCTCTTGTCCAATTATCCCAAGCCGTTAGAGCCTCTTCACCCATAGGAATAAGACCTGCCAGTTTTGCTTCACCACCACCTTTATAAATCGGATTTCCATAAGAAAGCTCTACCCATGGTGATACTCCTCTTTCAGCGGCATCTGGGATAACTTTATCCAACCATTCAAAGTCATATTCCCCTTTTACTTTTTCTGTTCTAGCCCACCCACCTTGGAGGCGTATACGTTTAGCTCCGAGCGGACCTAGATATTCTTTATAAGATTGATAATCGGTATAGTCTCGATCCATTGTTTCTCCACCAATAGACCAAGTGCTAGATTTTATTTCCTTGGCATCTCTGGTCTTTAATTGACCAACGTTTTTCCAATCTCCATTAGAAGTAGCCGTACAGGAGTAAATAGCCAGCATCAAGCCAGCGACTGAAATGTATTTTAGTATTTTCACGATTTATAAGTTTTATAAGACATTTAAATCTTGTTTAAAAGCTCTCAAAGAGCCCATTATTCGTCTTTAGTTTAATCCTCTCTTTGCAAACCAAAGCTCTAATTCAGACATCCAGGAGTTTTGAATTTCAGGGGCAACTCCGAAACCGTGCACACTTTCTTCATAAATGTGTAATTCGGCCGGCACTTTGCTTTTTTTCAAAGCCTGATAAAAAAGGATACTGTTAGATACTGGAACTGCAGGGTCATCTCCCGCATGAACTAAAAAAGTAGGCGGCGTATTCGCATTCACATGCTCATCAGGCGAATAATCGGCAAGTTGCTTTTCGTTCAGGTTTTCACCGAGAAGATTTCTTCGAGAACCCTTATGAACATACGCTTCACGAAAACTGACTACAGGCCAAGCCAAAACTAAAAAATCAGGTCTTAGTCCAATAGTGTCTTTATCATTTTCATAAGCTCTATTCCAATGCGTAGCAGCCATGGCCGCTAGATGTCCACCAGCCGATGAACCCCAAAGTCCAACTTTATTTTTTTCAATATTCCATTCCTCTGCTCTACTCCTTACTATTCGCAATGCTTGCTGAACATCTTGAAGCGAACCAATTGATGGCTCCACCATTAGGCCATCTGCTGGCAGTCGATAAGTTAAAATAAAAGCAGTGATTCCCATTTCATTCAACCGCTGAGCAATAAACCTAACATTCTCTATATTCAAATTCCGATAGCCCCCACCAGGGCAAATTATAACGCTTGCCCCGTTGGGACTATTCGGACGGTAGAGAAAAAGCCTTGGATTTAAAACCGAGGATAGTGCAATCAGCTGGCCTGCTGAATTGAAAGTCATTTTCTCAGAGAAGTTTGAAACTATTGCATTCGGCACCCCCGACGGATAGAGTGCAATTTCTATTTCAGATTGTCCATTACAAACAGATTGCAAAGACATTAATCCGATAAAAAGAAGTGCCGAAATGCATTTAGCCATTTTATTCAATTTATTGTCAAAACTTTAGAAATAGAACAACAGATTTAATAACCTGGATTTTGCTCTAATTTTGCATCTTTATTGGCTTCAATTTCTGAAAAAGGAATAGGAAATAAGTTGTTATGGTCGTTAATATCATCTCCATTCAAAGGATTATATTTCCTTACTCTTTCTACCAATTTCCCCATCCTAACTAGCGTCAAACGACGATTTTCTTCGAAAATCAACTCTCTTGCTCTTTCATCTAAAATGAATTCCAAGCTAACATCAGTGGCTGTAATCAATTCTGCTTTGGAGCGGGCACGAATAACATTAATGTCTGCCGCAGCCTCTGCCAATTGCCCTTTCAAGAAATAGGCCTCTGCCCTAAGAAGATAAGTTTCAGGAAGTCTAATAAGATAGTCATCTCTATAGGTAGCTCCTGCCGTTGATTTTAAAGTTAAGGCAACGGGATCGTCTATTAGACCTGATGGGTGCTGACCGGGGGTAGTAACCTTTGAAGGAATAGGGTACCATCTCCAACTTTGAGCTACCCATTGAGCGGTAGGGAAATCTATCATACTTTTTCCAAAAAACTTAGAATCCGGATTAGCATAAATAAAATCACGAACAATATTATGTTCCGAAGTCCTGATATCCGTACTATTCACTACCCGATTATCTGCATCTGCGTCCAAACCCCATATGTCATATAAATAATAATCCGTAGTTCTTATAAACGAAGCCCCTCTACCTCCCTCATTTAAGGTAGACCTAGGTGCACTGTTTAAAGAAGCCGCATCGCCATTTGGATCTTTCAAAGTCCATGAGGCAGGAGCTACTACTCGCTCTAGATTATTGGCACCACCACCTGAAGATGTTAGCGAACCTCCAGGAACATCAACTTCATACTGAGCCACCCAAATTGATTCGGTATTCCCTGATGAACGATTTTGATTTCCTACGCGAAACAAATCGTAATAAACATCTCCCGGCTGATCTTTAAGACTGCCAAAACGACTTTTCATTAATGATAAATTAGAGTTCCCAATCACCTCAGCTGCAGCTGCAACGGCCTTATCGTATTGCTTTAAAGCTATATACGTTTCAGCCAAGAGGTGATTTGCAACCGCTTTGTTTAACCTTCCATCCGTCACGCCATCTACATTGGGTAAATTATGGACTGCCTCAGTGGCATCACTTATAATTTGATTAAGAACATCCTCTTTAGATGATCGTACAAAATCACTTTTCGGAGAAGTGGCTTCATCTAAAACCAACGGTACACCACCATAAATGTGAACCAAATAACGATAAGCCCAAGCTCTAAAAAGTTTAGCTTCACTAGCAATTAGCACCTGTTTTGACTCAGACACCTGCGAATCAGGCAACCTTGAAATAATGGTATTGGCATTGGATATGATTTTATACCAATTTACCCAGTGAGATTTTGACACGCTTCCTTGCGGAGTAAGAACACTATTATAATTACCCAAACGACTATTATCAAGACGGGCATTATATCCGATATCTGTTCCTGCATAAGCAATATAATCTGTGCCATTACGGTCGCAAGCATGCTCTTCTCTAACTCTAGCATAAAGATCTACCAAAGCCGCTTGAAAGTTAGCTTCGCTAATGTAGGAATTCTCTGGACTGTAAAAATCAAGTGGTATTTCTTTTAGAAATACATCTTCTTGACAACTTGTGTTTAGCATCATTATGACGGCTACTAAACTTATTTTCAATAAATGAGCTTTCATATTTTTAATAATTAATATCTAATAAATGATAGTTCTTAAAAAACTTATCTAGAATGAGATTTCAAGACCAAATGAATAAGATTTCATCACGGGATAAGGATTCGATGAGCTAATCCCTACACCAGTTTCTGGATCCCACCCGTCCCATTCGGTAAGTGTTATCAAGTTTTTACCGCTGACATAAAGTTTCAAATTCTGCACTTTCAACTTTTCAGTAACTTTATTACTGAAATTATAGGCTAAAGAAATATCTTGAAGTCTAACAAAGTTTCGCTGATAGTAAGCCCTTCCACCTACCGGTGAACCTACCCAAGAAGTTGGGTATTTCGCATTAGGATTTCTAGGTGACCAGTAGTCGTAAAAGTCAAACCAATTAGAGTTAGTTGCGTTTCCACGAGTACTCCCACCACTAAAATGATTGGAATTCAAATACCCATCTTTACCTCCCTGAATAGAATTCACAAAAAGGCGTAAGCTAAATTGTTCATAAGATAATGTATTCTGAATACCAAATGAATAAGCAGGCTCCGCATTCCCTAATACAACACGATCATCCGCAGGAGAGAATTTACCATCGTTATTTTGGTCAACAATTTTATAACTACCTGGCTCAAAACCAGCTGGTAATTCTTCACCCACCTGATTAATACCATCTACTTGATAATCATATATTGTCCCGATTGGCTTGCCAATAAACAAACCACTTGCCAAAAGGTCATCTTCTTTTCCATCATTGTCTAAATCCTGGCCCAGCAAACTCACCACCTTATTCCTGTTTCTGGAAAAATTCAGTGTTACATCCCAACTTAGCTTTTGAGTATTTAGGGGCTGGCCATGAATCATAAACTCAAAACCTGTATTATTCAACTGTCCAATATTACTTAACACTTGAGAAAAACCTGAGGTTTGAGGCAGTACTTTAGACCATAGTAAATCGAAAGTATTAGAATTATAATATTCCACATTTCCATCCACTCGATTATTCAAAATCGCAAAGTCTATCCCAAGATTAACTCCTTTTGTTCTTTCCCATTTTAGATCCGTATTAGCTAGCGTACTTACGGTCCTCCCTATAGAAGTCCCACTTCCATCACCAAAAACATACTTGGAATCGGATTCCGCCTCTACTACAGCTAGTGAGCTATAACGTGCCACTTTATTACCGTTTTCGCCATAACTACCACGTATTTTCAAGAAATTCACCATTGGAATATTGAAAAAAGATTCTTCTGACAAAACCCACCCTAGTCCTACTGACGGGAATGTGGCCGTTTTGTTATTTTTAGAAAAACCGCTAAAACCGTCTCGTCTAACCGTTGCTTTCAATAAATACTTCCCATCATAGCTATAGGCTGCACTGGCCAATTGATAAAGAAGAGCCTCATCCCAAGCACTTGATTCTATGTTTCGAATCTCTGCCAATGCCAAATTATTATAAGAAAGATCAAGGTCAGAAAACCCACTACCGCTAGCCGCTGTACGTTCATATCTGGATGTATTATAGCCATAAACTGCAGTAGCATTTAAATTGTGTTTCCCAAAGGTTTTGGCATAGCTTAAGATATTATCCAAGGTCTGCTCATACTGAAAAGAATTATACTTGTAGGCAGAACCCGTAAATCCTGCACCATATATGCTCGAGCCAAAATCTTTGAAGAATTTTAAGTTATTCCCAAAATTAACCCGATAACTAAGCCCTGGAAGACCTGGGACTTTGGCAATTGCATAAAAATTACCAACCATTCTACTTTGGGTCTCGTAATTATCATTCGTTGCGTCCAGAAAAGCATTTACATTATTATCACCTACTGGGTTAGTAACAAACTCGCCATTTTTATCTCTAGGTAAAACTAATGGAGAGGTAAAGGGTAAACTCCCCACTTTTGGTGCATCGCCAGAAAAATCCGTAAAAGTAGCGGACGTATTGGCCCCTACGGTCAACCATTTTGTCACCTCTGTGTCCAAATTCAAACGAGCCGTATACCTCTGATAATCATCATTAGTAACAAAACCCTTTTCTCCCGTATAACCAGCAGAAAGGAAATAGGTTGTTTTGTCGGATCCGCCAGAAACACCAATACTATGATTCGAAATAAGAGCCGGTTGGGTTAAATTACCATACCAGTCATAATTATTACCAGCAGCCACACCAGCCAATAAAGGCGGATTCATATCCGAATTGATAAAATCCCAACCTGAATTAGGCTCTAAATAACCTGACTCTTTGGTATAAGCATTATAATAATTTATATCCCTTACTTTTTGCAAATATGCGTCCCTATCTAACAGTTTTGCATCGACAGTTGGAGATGAAGTAGCATAACTCCCGGAATAAGTAATGGATGGTTTTTGATTCGTTTTTCCCGTTTTAGTGGTTACCAACACTACCCCATTGGCTGCCTGTGAACCATATACGGCCTTACTACTTGGATCTTTCAATACATCCACACTAGCTACATCACTTGGGTTAATATCTGAAAGACGACCACTAAATATCAATCCATCTACTATTATTAAAGGTGAAGTATTTCCATTCAAGGTACTCGTCCCTCTTATATTAATAGATGCTTCTTGCCCAGCCTGATTGGTCTGACCAATGGTTAAACCAGGCAATGCTCCTTTTAAAGATTGTAAAATACTGACATTGGGAGATTCCTTAAATGCTTCCAAATCTGCGGAAGCAATCGACCCTGTTAAATCTTTCTTTTTCTGCGTTCCATAACCTACTACTACTATCTCTTCCAAACTTGTTAAATCAGTAGTTAAGGTTACATCAATAATACTTTGAGAACCCACAAAAACTTCCATACTCTCAAAACCAATAAAACTAAATATCAATGTCTGAGCACTTGACACTTTTTCTAGCTCAAACATTCCTAGTGCATTGGTTGTAGTACCTGTCATGGTTCCTTTAACCAATACACTAACACCTGGCAAAACGTCTCCATCTTCGCCTACTACCTTACCTTTAATTTGTTGAGCTAAGGCTCTAGTCGACATCGAGAAGACACAAATCAAAAGCAGTAAAAAACCTTTAAAAATAAACTTTTCTTTCATAGTTTGATAATTTATAAAAATAATAGAGTTCTTTTTTACTATCACATTACAATGATATAAGTTATTAAACCCCCATCCTATTCCTTAGGATATATTTTCTTATTTCTTGTAATAAATCGTGACAGCAGGTGGTCAACAACCAGAACTATAGGCTTTAAATTCCTTATTATAAAGGATATAAAGCCATATCGCGGCTTTAACTGCCAACTATTTTATAATTATAATTTATTTGTTTTTGAAAATATAATCATAACTTTACTATCACATTGTTGTAGTATATAAAAAACACGAACTATGGTACAGGTTATAATCAAAGCATTTGATATTCTAGAATTAGTATCTAAAAGAAACGGGCAAGCAGTCTCGCTCACGGAGGTCTCAACGGAACTAGACCTTAACCAATCCACCACAGCCAACATCATGAATACCCTGGTTTACAAGAACTACCTAGAGCATCTTGGCAAGAAAAGAGGCTATAAGCTTGGCCCCATGGCATTCCAATTAACTGACAGTGTCTCATATGAAAGAGACTTA
>NZ_JBSRVI010000108.1:0-9930 GCF_055134445.1 Arcticibacterium sp. | reverse complement strand
CTTCCTATTTTGATCGCTTGGTTTTGCCAGGTAAGCTTTCAAGAGGCATTCATGATACGGTAGGGCTTTTCAATAATATCCCAGCTATTGGAAATGCTTTGGCTGGTATCATAACGGGAATATTATTGAAGAAAACCACTGTGAATCCAACAAGAAAAGCTGTGTATATGGCTTTGGCGGGGATAGTAGCCATTGTTATTGCACAGGTTTGGAATTTAGATTTTCCTATTAATAAAAACTTGTGGTCTAGCTCGTTCGTCATGCAAACGGTTGGAATTAGTTTAATACTTTTTGCCCTTTTTTATTACCTGATAGATGTATTGAATTTCAAGAAATGGACACTGTTTTTTCAGGTGATCGGAATGAATTCTATACTCATTTATGTCTCGGTTAAATTTATCAATTGGGAATATACTGCTGAAGCGTTTTTTGAGTGGTTATTGAAATGGATTGGTGAGCCATACTCACTCTTAGTTATGGCAGTTGGTATTCTTATTATTAAGTGGTTAGCTTTAAAGTTCTTGTATAATAAAAAGATTTTCTTACGAGTTTGACAAATGAATATTACTATAAAAAAAACGGTTCAAGAAATGGGCCATGCCTCTGTTGAGTTGGCAGCTCAGGAAATTAGAAGGTCCGTCCTAGAAAAAGGTTTTGCCAATATGTTTTTGGCGACATCTAGTTTTCCGTGAAACAATTTTTAGCCATTCTCTATAAATTAATTGAATATGGCTCCAATTACCATTCCATAAAGTTTGAATGCTATTCAGCTCTTTAAAATGAAATTGCCATAAATTGGAACATATAATCTATTGCTATGAAGATAATTTGTATGAAGAAATTAATGTTTGATAATGAAAATGGGCTTAAAAAAAACAGAATGGCTGTCAATCTTCTAATTTCTTGCTTCTTTTTGTCATTTTTTGCCTTTTCCTGTTCAAACAAGAATGAGGAAATTGACCATACAAAATCATTAGAGTTTAAGACCCCAAAATCAATTCCGCTGAAGTTTTCAGAAGAGAAACCACTAAAGTGGAACATAACAAACCTAGATACCCTACCATCTCCGAAGACTTCCTATTTCGATTTGGACAAATTGCCTTCCAAGGATTTTGAACTGAATAGTTTTAAGCCTTTGAAAAAGCCTATGACCACAGTTGACTTAGATTGGGATGAGATTCCTACATCAAAAATTAACTTGGACACTTTATCTAGTAAGGCATTTATTCCTAAAATTAGCATTCTAACCGAGCCTCTTTATTCTAAAGTGGGTGTACCTATAGTTTTGGATAATGTGAGTTCAGGAATTCTAAGTATAGCAGGTTTAGAAAGTTCGCAGTCGTTCAGTGCTTTTGTAGATCGTAGTGGTATGAAATGGTTTGGTACAGATCATGGTTTGATAATGATTGATGGCCAAAATATGACCACGCATTCATCTTTCCGAAGAGTATCTGGAATAACCCAAGATAAGGCTGGTAGAATTTGGTTGGCCACATTTAATGATGGCATTATTGTCTTGGACATTGAAAATGGCTTACAACTCAAATATTCCTTTGATGGAAATGTGAACGATATATTATGTGACTTTAAGAATAACATTTGGATATCCATTGGTAAAGGAGATGGAAATGGATCCTTGCATAGAATAAGTTCAGATTTTAGAACAATTACTCAAATAGTTCTTCCAGAAAAATTGGATGGTAAGAGTATCAGTCTAGTGGAAGATCTCTCTCATAATTTATGGATTGGGCAGCACCATTCTATTAGTATGTTAGATTCTAGCCGTACTAATCTTAAGACTTTTGGCTCAAAAGAAGGCCTAGAAATAAATTTTTCCATGAATCTTTACATGGATAGTCAAGGCGACGTTTGGTTCGGTTCTTTTAACAATAGGCTAAATGCCATTTCTTCCGAAAAGAAAACCCTCAAAACCCTGTCATTTGAAACAAACGCGAACATGGAGCTCCAAGAAGATAATGAAGGGAGATTGTGGATTATGGCTCAAGGAGGTCAAATAAATGTATTAGATAAAGATAAAACCAAAATAATGACGGTCAATTCCGATGCCCTAGTTTACGGGCAAGGATTGAGTGGTTCTCTCGTAGACGAATTGGGGAATTTATGGATTGTTACTCAAAATCATGGAATAATAATTATTGACGCGAGTGTACCATTTACAGAGCATTTTAATGAAAACTTAGGACTAGTAGATGGCAATGTCTGGTCCATTTGTGAGGATTCGGAGAGTAATATTTGGATGGGAACCTACAATGGACTTAACATATTTAATCCTAAAACTAAAAAGTTAATGAGATATGGGGCTTCTCAAGGGTATCAGAAAGAAGTAGATGAAGATAATAGACATACAAATACAATTCTAGAATACGAAAAGGATAAAATACTTTTAGGAGGTTCTGGAGGTTTTAATCTAATTGACAATAAAAAACATAGCATTAAAAACTATGGCAAAAACCAAGGAATTAGAAATATTAGTAAGGCAATTCAAGACGATGCAAAGAACATTTGGATTACCGAAGGCAGCTCTCGTGTGAGTATGTTCAATTATAAAACAAACGTGCTAAAAGTTTTGGATGAATCCCTTGGTCTGACTTCCAGTTCCACAATTCCATTACTGAATGACAAAAAGGGCAATATTTGGGCCGGCACTACAAAAGGAATATTTGTAATAAATCCTCAAAAAAACACATATAAAACGTTGTCAAATGGCGATGGATTGATTTCCAATGAAATAATGACAATGGAGCTCAACATGAATGGAGATATTTATATAGGGACTACTATAGGGATTAGTATTATTAATCCTGTTGATAAAAGTATAACCAACATTGGAGAATCTGAAGGTTTAGTTCCAGAAATGACTTTTGATTTGATAAGCTTGGATAGTACTGTTTATGCTGGTTCATTAGACGGATTGATAGAAATAAAAAAACCAAGTGCTGAAAATGAAAATTGGGTTTTTAATAACTTCAATACTCAAAACGGTCTATCTAATGTTGATTTTAATCAAGACGTATGTATAAGTCTTAAGAATGGAGAGCTATGGTTAGGTATTTATGGGCAAACACCCAATTTGACAGTTTTTAGAAAGAAACCTGAGGTAAAAATAATACCATTAAAAACCAATATCACAGGTTTGAATATAATGGATGAAAGAACCCAGTTTAAAAAGAACGAGCGGTTTATGACCTATTTGATCAAAGGAGATAGCATTTGGAAGCCAAATGGAAGAGACTTCTTTACGGAAAGTACCTTACCAAAAGAGGAAGGCTATTTATCAGTTAATAATATAAAATGGGATAGTACCTATGGCTATTATTCTCTACCGGCAAATTTGGTTTTGCCATACAATCAAAACGCCTTAAACTTTTCTTTTAATAATAATTCGGTCATTGGAGGTAAAAGCATATCATATAAGTACGTACTAGAGGGTGCAGATTCAGAATGGCTTATAGGTGGTGCTGCCGCTAAATCAAAAAACTACTACAACTTAAAAGCGGGGAATTACACCTTTAAAGTAATCTCAAGGGATATAAATGGGATATGGTCTGAACCTGCAAAATTTTCATTTACAGTTTTACCACCATGGTGGCAAACCTGGTGGGCGTATTTACTCTTTGGTCTATTAATAGCAGGTCTATTAAGAATATACATAGTTTTTAGAGCTCGAAAACTTGTAAAGGAAAATAGAATCTTAGAAGAAAAAGTAAACCATAGAACCAAAGAGCTAGAAGAATCAATTCAGAATCTAAAATCTACTCAGACCCAATTAGTCCAATCAGAAAAAATGGCGAGTCTGGGAGAATTAACAGCTGGTATTGCTCATGAGATTCAGAATCCTCTGAACTTTGTAAATAATTTTGCGGAAGTAAGCGAAGAACTCGTGGCTGAGCTTAAAGAAGAGCTAGAAAAAGGTGATATAGAGGAAGCCAAAATTATTTCTGATGATGTCATTCAAAATTTATCTAAGATAAGTCATCACGGTAAAAGGGCCAGTAGTATTGTCAAAGGAATGTTAGAACACTCTAGAACTAACCCAGGCCAGAAAGAAATGGTTAATATTAATTTACTGGCAGATGAGTATTTTAGACTTGCATATCATGGTCTAAGAGCCAAAGACAAGAGTTTCAATGCTGAGCTAGTTTCAAAATACGATGAGGGCATAAAAGAAATAAATGTGGTGGGCCAAGATATAGGAAGAGTGATCTTAAACTTAATTAACAATGCTTTCCATGCCGTGGCTGAGAAGGCCGAAAGAATGAACAATAGTACTTTCAAACCAACGGTTACAGTATCTACACTTGGACATGATAATTCTATAGAAATTTCTATAAAAGATAATGGGTCGGGTATTCCAGAAGAAATCAAAGACAAAATCTTCCAACCCTTCTTCACCACTAAAGACACTGGTAAAGGTACTGGCTTAGGTTTGAGTTTAGCTTATGATATTGTAAAGGCACATGGTGGGGAGCTAAAGGTTACATCAGAAAGTGGTGTGGGTACCGAATTTATTATTAGACTACCTAGCTAATGAGATATCGCCAATCATTTTATATTTTAGAGAAATATTTAAGACCCATCCATGTTTAGTTTTTTAATCGTACTTCTAGGCTCTATTTTTATCAGGAAACGCTTTGATTTTTCTGCTAAGCACCCGCAATTAGACGGTTTCCTGAAACTATGGTGGATTCTGGCACTATTAACATTATGGTCAGACAATTGGATTCAAAATTTAACGGGTATTGATGTAAACCCAATCTGGTGGCTTTTATTAGGATTCGTGTTTTATTGTTATTGGTTAGTAAGTGATAAACAAAAGAATGACCCTATCCTCTGGAGTGCACTTATCTTCATGGTCATAAGAATAGTTTCAGAATTAGCCGAGGCCTACTTACCTGACTTTTACGAAGCCTACTCTTCCTATATAACATTTGCTTTAACGGGCTCTTTTATCAGTTTAATTGCTTTTGGAATTGGGGTTTCAAACCAGCAAAAGGCTCTTAAAGAAGAGCAAAAAAAGAATGAAACCATCTCAAAAAAGAAGGACGAATTAGAGCATTTAGTTTCAGAAAGAACTTCTCAAATCTCAAAGCAAAAGGAAACGTTAATATCTGCCCTTAATGATTTAAAAGCCACGCAATCACAGTTAATTCAATCTGAAAAACTAGCGTCATTGGGAGAGCTAACTGCCGGCATTGCTCATGAAATACAAAACCCTTTAAACTTTGTCAATAACTTCTCGGAGTTGACAAAAGAGCTCATTGAAGAATTGGAAGAAGAAGGTGGGAAAGCTGAGGGGGAAAGAGATACGGAATTAGAAAAGGAACTCCTTTATGATATAAAACAGAACCTTGATAAAATATTCCATCACGGAAACCGAGCCAGCAGCATTGTAAAAAATATGCTAGAGCACTCTAGAACCAGTACGGGTACTAAAGAAAGTATAGATCTAAATAAAGTTTGTGACGAGTACATCAGGCTTTCTTATCATGGCTTAAGAGCCAAAGACAAGAGTTTTAACGCGGACTTTAAAACCATATTGGACCCTAAAATTGAAAGTATTGAAGTGGTACCTCAAGATTTTGGTAGAGTATTACTTAACATCTTAAATAATGCTTTTCACGCGGTTAAATCAATGTCTAAAAATAACATTGTGAGCTATAAGCCCATTGTTACCATTTCTACGACCAAATTGAAAGATAAAGTTCAAATCACCATTAAAGACAATGGGATTGGTGTTTCTGAAGAAAATAAATTAAAGATATTTCAACCCTTTTTCACCACTAAGCCATCAGGTGAGGGAACTGGCTTGGGCCTTTCTTTAAGCCATGATATTATTGTAGCTCATGGAGGTGAAATAGAACTAAAATCAAAACATAATGAAGGTTCTGAATTTATACTTACGCTCCCTATAGGTTAGAACTTATTAAATAGAATTAACTTGCATAGACATGAAAATACTGGTAGTAGATGACGAATTGGATGTAAGGGATTTATTCCTACAAAAGTTCCGTAGAGAAATAAGAAACGGTTTAATGGATTTCTCTTTTGCCCATTCCGGTGAAGACGCTTTAGTATACCTAGCCGAGCATGATTCAGAAGCAGTCTTGATATTATCTGATATTAATATGCCAGGAATGACGGGTATTGAACTGCTTAAAAATATTCGTTCGCATTATCATAAACCACCACCTGTAGTCATGATGATTACGGCTTATGGAGACGATGCTAATAGGCAGCAAGCAAAGGATTTTGGTGCTGATGATTTCCTTACCAAGCCTTTAGATTTTTCGCAATTAAAGATGAGACTGATTAAAGAGTGAAATACAGCGTTTTAAATGAATACCAAAATACTTGTTGTAGACGACGAAAGCGATTTAGAAGCACTAATTCGCCAGAAATTCCGTCGCCAAATCCGTGAAGGTAAATACGAATTCTTCTTTGCTCAAAACGGAAGAGAAGCTCTTGAAGTTTTAGAAACTAATACGGAGATTTCGCTTGTTTTAAGTGATATCAATATGCCTGAAATGGATGGACTAACCCTTTTGGTTAAAATATCCGAAAACAATCCGCTCATTCAAGTGGTGATGGTTTCTGCCTACGGCGACATGGATAACATCAGAACGGCCATGAATAAGGGGGCTTTTGACTTTGTCTGTAAACCAGTCAATTTTGAAGACCTCGAAGTGACTATGGAGAAAACCATCGTTCACATTCTTCAAATAAAAGAGACCATAGATGCCATAAAAGAGAATAACATACTTAAGATGTATGTGGACGACAGTGTTCTGAAATTTATGAGCAAACAGGAGTTTGCAAATTCTCTTACCGCTAATGAAACTATAGATGCTACTGTACTATTTGTGGACATCTGTGGATTTACAGCTATAACAGAGAAAGAAGATGCAGATTTCGTGGTAAATATATTGAACAACTATTTTGATATTATAGTCAAAGAAATCATTGCTCATAAAGGCTATGTAGATAAGTTTATGGGAGATGCCGTCATGGCCGTTTTTAAAGGTGAATACCATATAGATAGAGCCATTGATGCCGCACTTTCTTTGGTGGCAAACATTGATGCCATAAAAGAACCCGTAAAAGGAAAAGGACAAGATTATTTACCCAAGGTAGCCTTAGGTATTGCGACAGGTGAGGTTATTTCTGGAAATATTGGCTCTTCTACCCTAAAAAGGTTAGATTATACAGTCATAGGTGATATAGTTAATACTGCGGCTAGACTTCAATCTGCAGCATCGGCCAGTCAAATACTCATTCCCGAAAAGGCATATCTCCAAGTGAAAGACTCCTTTAAATGTAATGAAGTGGGAGCTTATGAACTTAAAAACAAGTCAAAGCCTATCAAATGCTATGAAGTTCTAGAGTAATTACCTTTTAACGCTTTTTAAATCCAATCCTTGGAGCTTAAGCAGATGTTGCTGCTTAAAACTCTCCTTATATCTCTGACAGAAATCCGTATGGTATTTGTGCTGACTTAAAAAGTCTATCTGAATATCATTCCATTGTTGTTTGGTAAGGCTTGGATTGAAGTGCTTTAGCTCCTTAAAAAGCATTTTACTGACTGGTTCAAAATTTTGGGTACTGAGGTATTCTAAATCGGCATCGGCCAAGATTTTCTCAAGATGGTTCCGAGGGTTTTGAGGAATCTTAGTTGCCATTATCATTCCGCAAATAGCAGCTATATCCTTCTCAGAGAAGCCATATTTCTTAAGTGCTACTTGAGCTATTTCACAGCCTTTTTCTTCATGATTTTCCATGCCCTTTATAAAACCTATATCATGAAATAGAGCAGCCACTTTTATCAGCATTACATCAGCCTCCGAGCAGCCCTCTCTCCAAGCTAGATATTCGGCCATTTTATGCACATATTTTGTATGTTCCACACTATGATAAGTCAAATAGCCGGGAAGTTGGTTTGTGAGAATATCAATTACCTCTTCATAAACATTTTCAAAACTTTCACTCATATCATTTTAGTAATGGAAAGCTAGTGTAAAACATACCCATTGACTTACGCTTATTTTAATGACTCCTCAGTCTTTTAATTTCACCCCCTCCTACTTCTTTTATGCTTTGTATAAAAATGAAAGCCGCTGGGTCTTTTCGGAAAATGGCATTCTTTAATTTATGGATTTCAAGCCTTGTAACTATAGTGACTATAATATCTGTATCATGCTTTACTTTAAAACTGCTAGGTAGATAACCTCGCTCCCCTTTATATACAGAAATGGCTTTATTATAATCATTCACTATCATTGATTTCATCTCCTCATGTTTAGCTGATATTACAGTAAGAGAAGTATATTCCTCAAAACCATCCACCACATAACCTGAAACCTGCAATGCTGTGAAATAGGTCAAAATAGAATACATGGCCTTTTCAATGCCTAAACTATATGCTGCAATAAGAAAAAGAATGGTATTAATTACCATAATTATTTCTGCGGTACTTAGAGCAAATTTCTTGTTGGAATATTCTGCTATTACTTCTAAACCGTCTATGACGCCACCACCTCTAATCACAAAACCAATTCCGAGCCCAATAAATAAACCACCAAAAATAGCAATAAGAACCTTGTCATTTGTAATAGGCGGAATCTCAATAAATTGCAACAGAATGGCCAACAGAATCACTGCAATAAGGGCATGAACAGCAAAGTTTTTACCAATCTTAAAATAGCCGACCAAAATAAAAGGCACATTGATAAGCACCAAAGGTATGCTGACGTCAATATGAAAAATCTCGTGAATCAATATGGAAACTCCTGTGACACCACCATCAATAAAATGGTTAGGAATCATAAAACCTTTAATGGCAATAGTGGCACAGAGGGCACCTAAAACGATATAAAGAATAGACTTCAGGGAAAAAATAGAATCCCAACGAATACTTTCTGATGCAGACAATGTAAATGCGTTTTATATTATTAATGGCTAAATCTACCTTATTTTAGCGGATTTCTCGAGTTCAACTTAAATTTAGAAAATGGTTTATCACTAAAAAAGAAATACTTCAAAATCTCATCTTTTTATCAACATTCCTATGATTCTGTTTTGTTCTGTATGCGTTGTACTTTTGTAGCTTAATTATGAACCTAAAATGAAATTAGATTTAGCGTTTTATCAAAAAAAGTTTCTCGGGATTTTTAGCCCTGATTTAATAAAGGAAATCCATGAGTTCGGCACCTATATTGAAATGGAAGCGGGTGAATATTTAATGAAACCTGGCGGCGTTATTGCATTTATACCCATTCTGCTTGAAGGCTCCATAAAAATAATGAGACAAGACGACGAAGGCAAAGAAGTGCTACTTTACTACATCGGTGGTTTAGACAGCTGTGCCATGTCTTTAACTTGTTGTCAAGCTGGCAATATCAGTGAAATAATAGCCCAGGCGGAAGAAAATGTTAAGCTGGTTTCTATCCCAAACTATAAAGTGGATGAGTGGCTGTGTAAATATGATTCATGGAAAAACTTTGTCTTCAATACTTATCAGAAGAGATTTGAAGATATGCTTGAAACCATTGACAGTATAGCCTTTACCAAGTTAGACCAGAGATTGCTGGTTTTGATTAGAAAGAAAATTGAGATTACTGGTGGCAAAAAAATATTATACTCCACCCATGAAGAATTAGCAAATGAACTAGCTACTTCTAGAGAAGTGGTCTCAAGATTACTCAAGCAATTAGAAAAAATAGGTACCGTAAAATTATCTAGAAACAAAATAGAACTAATAAACCCTCTTCCAGATTAGTCTTCTATAAATTCCAATAATGCGTAATTGGAGGACAATTTGGAAATAGATATTTTATAGGTGTATTTTCCTTCTTCTAAGGGCATTTCACCTACATAATCGGTTGGCTGTATCGTATACGCTTTTCCATCGATTTT
>NZ_JBSRVI010000107.1:0-27511 GCF_055134445.1 Arcticibacterium sp. | reverse complement strand
AACTTCACCTTCTTTCCTTTTGAAAACTTCCCTACTATCGTTAAAAAGAGATTTTGCGACCATGGACCCAATTCAGAAGAGATGTAGACTCCCTTTGATTTCAGAATTGGTTTACATTTAAAAAATGTGCTTTTGCCTACGGCATCAAAAATGAAATCAAACGGTGTATCTAATCGGGTGAAATCTTCCGTTTCATAATTAATCACCCTATCAGCCCCAAGCGTTCTCATTAAATCTAAGTTTTTGGTATTTGCTACGGCCGTTACCTCCGCACCATAATACTTGGCAAGTTGTAATGTAGCCGAACCTATGCCTCCAGTAGCTCCGTTGACTAAAACTTTATCGCCCGCTTTCAAATCCACCTTGTTTAGAAAATTAAGCCCATAATGAGCTCCTTCTGTACAGGCTGCCGCTTCTTCAAAAGTGAGCTGATTGGGTTTTATGGCAAAAGCTTCTTTATCAGAAAGCACTAGGTATTCGGCATGAGCTCTTAGTCCATTTGTATTTAAGCCAAAAACTTCATCACCTTTCTTAAAACCGCTCACTTCTTTACCTACCTCTTCTATAATTCCTGAAAACTCGGTACCAAGAATAATAACTTTGGGTTTAAAAACACCCGTCATTAAACGCATAAAAAAGGGTTTTCCATAGAAAATGGCACAGTCTGTTCTATTAACAGAAGCTGCTTTCACTTTAATTAAAACCTCGTTTTGCTTTGGTATAGGCTTCGGAAAATCTTCTAATTTGAGGTGCTCTGGAACACCGTACTTTAACCATTTGATAGCTTTCATAATTAAAAATACATTTTCTAACGAAAATCATGATGGGCTAAATTATCAATGGTTTAAAACACTTTTGAATGGTTTAACTTTAATAAGTTTAGCTATTAAACCCAAAATTCAATAAACTTTAAAACGTTAGTCAGTGGCACAGATATCTTCTATTTCAGCGACAAATGTAGCGTTTTGTTCTACCTGAAAACCTTCATCCATTAGAATTGACTGGCCTGCTTTCATTCGAATTTTGGCACCCGAATTTAATTTGTTTGTGGCTGTTAAATCTTCTTTGGCGGCAAACATTTTAACTATATCTCCTACGTCGTGATCTGGACTACTTAAAAAAAGTTGAGGTAGAATAAAAGACACTAAACCACTAGAGGCGTTTTTTTCGGGGCAAGCACCATTCTGAATAACGGCTCTGAATTTTGTATCTTGCTTCACCTTTTTAAATTCCAATGAATCGGCAGTATTTGAAATGATTTCTATATTAACAAAATCGTCTATAGAAGACTCCCAACGTTTTATTGGGCCAATATTTCCAACTAAAAATAACATTCCTTTATTATTACGACTACAAACAAATGTATCAATTACGGTTCCCGAACTCGAAGTTGGTTCATTTACAGCGAAAGTTACCCGTGTTCGGCAAGACGAATAAGTAGTATCGCCTAAATAATAGTTTTTAGAAATAGGTGTTCCGGTATCAGCAATACCAGAGCCCGAAACTCCAATTGGATTGAATACATTTTCCGTGCTCAAAAAGTCTCCGCCAATTGGAAACGATCCCCATGTCCATGGACGGATAAATTCAACGGATGCCGAACTTTTTGTTGTAAAACTTCCGACAATTCCGACTGCGAAAGTTGAAGCTACAAGAAAATACATATTGCCCTCAACTAGTGATTCTGTGACTTTCGATTTCGAACCAACCCCTGAATCATCATCCCCTCTTAAAAAATTTGTTGCCGGATTACTTGGGTCAAATGCATTTTGATATAAGCTTAAATAAGTGTCGTTTATTGAACCGTCTGTAGTTTCAAAAGAGAATGAACCAGTTGATGGGCTAATAAAAGGAATTACCCTAAAATAACATAGCTTACCAGAGGCAATATAAGTATTAGAATTATTATTAGAACTAGACCTATTATAAGTGCTGTCTGAAACAATAGTACCATTATAAACTGTATCCAGACTTTCTGAAGCTAGAAGACCTTCTCCAATGGGAACTGTTCCGTTTTGGCAGACATTATATGCTCCGATTAAAGGCATCGGGCCAGGATTCACAACTACACTCACTTTTTGACTTGCTGTGGGATTACAAGGATCTTCGGAAATTGTAAAAATATAATCGACAGATATTGGTTTTTCTGTACTGTTAATTAAAACTTCATTGATGAAAGGTCCAGATCCTGCTCCTACACTATTACTTATTCCTACAACGATTGGCCTCGTCCATGACAAAGTGGCACTCGGCGGAGCATTATCAGCAAGTGCCTCGTACACAAAAGACAAATTAGAACAAATCGCAGGTGGTGTTAGACTAGATGTTAAAAATCTCGATAGAAGCGTAAAATCTTCTGTAACTATTCTGTCATGACTTGAAAGCCCTGTTGAAGCATTTTGACCTAGACCACGGCGAGAAAATGCTCTTGCTAAAGCACATTGATATCTACCGCCAAATAAGTTAAGGTCAGCTTGCAATATGGCATCTCTGGCATCAATAAAACTTGGAGAACAAGGTTGAATGGACAAACCAGTACTTACAAGCTTTAAGGCCGCCACATTTCCTCGCATATCAGCTAAGTTGATTGGTACGTCATATATATTATCAATAATTTGATTGTCTTCAAGAATTAATTCCCAAGTCAAATCCCAGAGGATGGTAGTCCAAATGGAACCTATTCCATGTGGTGCTGTAAATGCCGTATTTGCTATCTGACCATAAGTAACAAGAGGATTTACATTTGCCATGTCATAAGAATATGGATAAGGTCGAATTCCGACTCCATTCGTCGGTTGACCAAATACATAAGTTCCTATACCCCTTGAAAGATTGGCACTCGCCAGATTTGGCGAAAGTGATGACCAGTCTGTGGTTAACATCAATCCCAAATAATCGCTCCAAGCATAGGCTCCACTTTCGACATTCTGTAAACAAGAAACAGTATTTGCACCGCCAGTAAGGCGTTGAGACCAGCCCTGCCCGTATAAATTGGCTATTACGCCATTATCGAAACTTCCATCGCCATCATAAGTGTCGCCTTGATCGAATAAACCTAGTTGCATTCGACCACTTTGTCCGTCGACTGGTATTGAAATAAAGGCGTTGTTCATTGAACCGCCATCTTGAGCTTCGGCTTTAATGTAGTCATTGCCCAAACCTCCTCTTCCCATGTTGTCATTTTGAAAATTCCCTGCAGGTTCATCAAATCCATATTTATACAATACATCATGGAGCAAATTACACCAGTAAAATAAATTTGTGATGGCTGCATTTTGATTCGCCGATGCAGTGTTTAAACCATGGCTATAAGCATAGTCAAAATTCAATTCTGCAGAAGAAGGAGTAAAATCAACAGGCCAATCTACATTATCATTACTAGTATCTTCATAGGCTCTTACATTATTTCCTTTGGTGATATCGTAGTCTTCTGCACCGTCATTATGCCATCCGTTTGTGCTTCCTGGTCCAGTGCCTGCAGGTGCAAATTTGGTATATGGAGAAGTAACCAACGAATTTGAACCATGGTTTGGACTTTCAAGTGGATAGTCAAAAACCCGATAAGTATTTGCTGACAAGGTACTCTCGGAATGATTTATTTCCTTACCTCCTAAACGTGCAGACTTTTCAACGCTTTTATTGGTTGTTTCTCCATATGGATAATGAACAACATGGTCTTTTGTGTCCAAAACTTTCCCACTTATGGCATCAATCTTAACCGACCAATTGTGTTTATCTCCTATTTCATAGATGTTGGCTTCCCATACCAAATGTAAGCCAACTATTCCTTTTTCATTGGATGCATACCAGTATAACCTGACAAGTATATTTTCATCGCTGAGTTGATGATCGGTAAAAACAACTTCCTTAAAAAACGTATTAGTAAGAGATATGGAAGACATCTCCTTTAATTGCTTACTCACATTTAAATTTACACTAAGGGCAGCTTTTTGTATGGCACTCGTCGGAGTTATTAAAGACTTAAAATCTATCTTAGGTAACTTAGAATTCAAATTCTCAATAACGCTGTTTCCAACAAATAGGACTTCTTTATCTTTCAAAGTTAAACTCAGCAAACCATTATAGACATCAATACCCTGAGCCGTTTGATTCAAGTAAATATGATAAAGACCTGTGGTAGCTGAGAAATATTCACTCGACACCATTAAATTGTCTATTTCTGATAGACTCAATTTCTGTTCTTTAGCATGATCCTTTAAGTAGTTTTTTGCCACCAAGAATTCATCTTGTGCATTACCAATAATGTATATAAATAGACCGCAAACAGTCAAATAGCAAGTACTTAAGTTTCTCGTTTTCATGCTTCTATATAGTTTCATGATTAAAAGTATCGTTTCTTAATATAGCGTTTTCTGAGGGCATATTCAAACTTTGCAGTTGTCTAGCATTTATCCAGTCGGTACTATTCCAGCAAAATAAACAAGCAAAATCTTACAGATTTATGGCCCGCTTTGTTAAATAAAGCTGCTTTGATAAGTCAAAAAGCATCAATAACGGAAGATTATTAAAAAACCTGAAGCAAGCATTCCCATTGCTTTTGGCTAATTTTGCAGTCGAACTACAATTGAACTTTAGTATACATGCTCTACCCGAGAAACATTGAGATAAAATTAGGTTTTAACACCATCAGAGAATTGGTGGCAGAACGCTGTGTGAGTGATTTAGGAAGGAGCTTTGTAGATAAAATTCGTTTCTCGGATAATTATCCTTTGGTTAAAAAGCTGATTGGACAAACTGCTGAATTTAAACTCATCATGCAGCTTCATTCGGCATTTCCTGAGCAAAACTTCTTAGATGTAACTGATGCTCTGACCAGTGCACAAACTGTAGGGGCATATCTTTCAGAAGAACTTTTCTTTGACATAAAACTCTCTTTAACCACTATACTGCAGATTCAGCAGTTTTTTGACGAAAAAGAAATTCAATTTCCACTTCTTGTGGAAATGGTGAAACAGTCCATTTCTGAAGATTTAGACTTAGAAGAAATCATTTCAACTATTGACGGTATTATAGACGAAAGAGGCATCGTAAGAGACAATGCCTCTAAAGAGCTATTCTTAATTCGTAAAAAGATTTTAGCAGAGCAAAGTGCCGTTAGAAGAACTTTAGAACGTATTTACAAGACCGCCAAAAACTCAGGCTGGATTGGTGAAGATATGACCCTGACGGTAAGAAACGGCAGATTGGTTATTCCTTTATTGGCAGAGCATAAGCGTAAAATGAAAGGCTTTGTTCATGACGAATCCGCCACTGGAAAGATGGCCTTTGTAGAGCCTTCTGAGGTGCTGGAAGCCAATAACGAAATTCGTGATTTAGAGATAAAGGAAAGAAGAGAAGTTATAAAGATACTTCGCGACCTTACGGCTCATATCAGACCACATATCTTAGAACTAAAGAGAGCCTATTTCCTACTAGGCATTACGGACTTTATAAGAGCTAAAGCCAAATTAGCAGTGGATTTAGATGCCACAGCACCACTTCTAGTCAATGAAAGAATACTAGAATGGAATTTTGCGAAGCATCCTATTTTATATTTAGCTCACCAAAAACTGGGCAAGCCAACTATTCCTTTAAACGTAGAACTCAACCCAGTAAACAGAATTCTGATTGTCTCAGGGCCAAATGCAGGGGGGAAATCTGTGATGCTTAAAACCATTGGTTTAATTCAATACATGGCTCAATGTGGCTTTCTAGTGCCCGTTTCCCCTGATTCTAAACTTGGTATTTTCAGAAATCTATTTATTGACATTGGCGATGAGCAAAGTATAGAAAACGACTTGAGTACTTACAGCTCTCATTTGACCAATATGAATTTCTTCCTTTCTAACACCAACAAAAGCACGCTTTTCTTAATTGATGAGTTTGGCACTGGAACGGAGCCCAATTTGGGTGGTGCCATAGCGGAATCGCTCCTTGAAAACTTTGTTAAATCTAGAGCTTTAGGGGTTATCAATACCCACTACACCAACTTAAAAATCTTCGCGGATAAAAACGCCGGGTTGCAAAACGGAGCGATGAAATTTGATGGCGAGCAGTTAGAGCCGCTTTATATCTTAGAAATGGGTAAACCAGGTAGCTCATTTGCCTTAGAAGTAGCCAGTAAGATTGGATTGCCAGATTACATCACTAGAAATGCCAAGAAAAAACTAGGCACCCAGCAAGTAGATTTTGAAAAGATGCTGAAAGAGCTGGAGATTGAAAAGAAAGTTTTTGCCGAAAAGAATCAAGAGTTCCTTTCACAAAATGCTTTGTTAAAACAAAAAATAGAGCAATACAACGGACTTAAGGACTTCTTAGATGGTGAGCAAAAACGAATTTTAAATGACGCTAAAGCTGAAGCCAAAAGACTATTAAAAGACAGTAATAAAGCCATAGAAACAGCCATTCGTGATATAAAAGAAAATAAAGCTGATAAAGAGAAAACCAAGATTATCCGCCAAAAGCTAGAAACGCTGAAGGAAGAAACGCTTGAAGAGGAAGCAACTGTTACACCAAAAGACGAGTGGCTAAAAGAGGACGGAGCCATTGTAATTGGGTCTTTTGTCAAAATTAAAGGGCAAGAAACCATTGGTGAAGTAATAGCCATTAAAGGCAGAGATTTTGAAGTGGCCATAGGCCAATTAAAGACCAACATAAAAGCCAATAGATTAGAGAAAGTAAATAAGAAAGCTTTCAAAACTGCCACCAAAGAAAAGCCACGAGCCAGAGTAAACGGCGTGGATATGTCTGAAAAAATGGCCAATTTCAGCTTTAACTTAGACATTAGAGGTAAAAGGATGGAAGAGGCCATGCTGGAACTAGACAACCTCATGGATGACGCCATTATGCTGGGGTATAATGAACTTAGAATAGTACATGGTAAAGGAGACGGTATACTGCGAAACCTAGTGAGAAACCACCTAAAAGAATACAAACAAGTGAAAGGTTTTAAAGATGAACACGCCGACAGAGGTGGACATGGGGTTTCATTGGTTAGTTTAGCGTAAATATGAAAACAGATAACTCCCTAAAGGAAATTAAGAAATTTTGGTTGTGGTTTGAGAAAAACAATGCTCTTTTTATAAGGGTTTTGGAAGATGGCTCCGACTTAAAGCAGAAAGAACTCAGTAATTTCTTCGACGAAAAAATACTTTCGTTTGGGCATTTCACTTGGGAAATAAACGAAGGAAACTTCAAAAAGTACCAATTAGTAATTTCACCAAACAGGGTATTTGAATTACTTCAAATTTCTAAAAAAATAATTTCTAAGGCTCCTCAAATGGAGTTCTGGGAGTTTGCTTATGCCAGAGAAAAAGTAAGGTATATGGAGCCTTTTAAAATCTATGACCAAAACTTGGACGTCTATATTATAGATCCCAAAGACTGGTCTTTTAAGCAAGACGGAAAAAGTTTCTATGTGTATGCTCCAAACCTAGAAAAGCTAGATGCAGAAACAGAACAACATGCCCTAGATTTAGTGGCTACGGCTATATTAGGAGAAGAAAACAGAATACTTAATATTACGACCTTGGTAAAAGTAGATAAAACCGACGAGACTTTTTTCTCTCTTTAGTTTTCTCTCATCTGTAATGTTTTTATTCCAAAAGTGTGGTCAGGATTCTCTTTAATGAGCATATAAATGAAAAACTCTTTGTTTTTACTTTTATAGCTTGCCACCGAATACTTTAAAGTTTTGGAAGTATTTCCTTGGTAAACATACCCAAACTCCACTGGTGGATTGGTCTTAAAAAATGAAGACAAAATATATCCTGCTCTCTCTTGCGTTATCTTGGCGTATTCTATTTTTTCTGAGTCTATCACTAATTCCAACTCTGAGGCCAATAATGTTCTAAGTAAATCTGCATTTCCATGGTTAAATGAAGTCGCTATCAAGTCCGTTATTTCCTTTAGAGAACCCGAACCTTTATCATAATCTGCTTTTAATGCTACTGAATTTGTCAACATTAGACAAAGCAGTATACCGAAAATGTATTTCATAAGTTTTATGTGAAGTTTGTTCTCCTGACAATTTATATATTGATTAAATTTGCATAAACTGTGCCAGAAACACCGATATACGCAAAGAATATGATGGATATAAAAGAAGTACAATTACTGCTCAATCCTGAACAGACCAAACAGAAAATCAAGAGAATGGCTTTTCAAATCTATGAAGGCAATTTTAAGGAAAAAAAACTGGTTATAGCGGGTATTAATGGCCAAGGTTACCACCTGGCAGAAGAGATATCTGAGGAGTTAAAAAACATATCTGACAAGGAAATATTTCTTGCAAAAATCATATTGGACAAGGAGGCTGAGAGCCAGCCAGACATTACCATAGAATGCGAAATTGATACTTTTAAGAAAAAAAGTGTGATTTTGGTAGACGACGTATTAAATACTGGAAGAACTTTAGCCTACACTTTTCGCCCTTTCATGTCTATTCCTTTAAAAAGCTTACAAGTGGCGGTATTGGTAGATAGAGACTATTTACTGTTTCCTATCCGAGCAGATTACGTGGGCTATAACCTCGCCACTACACTTAATGATCACGTTAAAGTGATACTTAACGACCAGAAAAAATATGGGGTTTATCTTTATTAAACGATTAGGTGAAAATTCACACTTTAACAAAAGATACGCACACTACTTTTGGCACTGGTATATTGTCCTTATTGAGGCGATTTTCAAGGTATTTAAATCTAAGAATTACCTTTAATTATAATGCCGCCATCAAAAACGAAAGCATAGGCTTACCCTATTCATCGCGATAAAACAGAAAATCAGTTTCTTCACCGATTTCGATATCAGCCATCCTTCAAGCTTCTACGAGAAGATATTGCTTTAAAGCAAAAAAACGAGCGGAACTTGGTGGAAACAAAGCTCCAAGTCCTACTCAATTTTTTAGAAGATCTGTAATTCTTATTTGTCGGCTTTAGCTCTTAGATAAAAGTCTACTAAAACTAAAGCTGCCATGGCTTCCACGATAGGTACAGCTCTTGGCAGAACACATGGGTCGTGGCGTCCTTTACCTGATACTATCACGTCATCGCCTGTTTCATTGATACTCTCTTGGTCTTTCATGATAGTTGCCGTTGGTTTAAAGGCCACATTGAAATAAATATCTTCACCACTGCTGATTCCTCCTAAGATACCACCTGCGTGGTTAGTTTTGGTTCTTACATTTAAATCGTCGTCTGTATAGAATTCATCATTATGTTGCGAACCATATAGTTTTACCCCTTCAAAACCACTTCCATACTCAAAACCCTTTACTGCATTGATGCTTAGCATGGCTTTCCCAAGTTCTGCATGTAGTTTATCGAAAACCGGTTCTCCCCAGCCTACTGGCACACCAGTGACCACACAAGTGATTATGCCACCTATAGAGTCTCCCTTCTTGCGGGTATCGTCTATATAATCAAACATTTTCTGAGCCATCTCGGCATCTGGGCATCTCACGTCGTTATCGTACCTTGTATTCAAATCTAGCTCCTGATAGCTTTTTTCTAGCTTCAAAGCTCCCACTTGATTGACATAGGCGGCTATTTTCACACCCTTTTTGGCCAAAATGGTTTTAGCAATAGCTCCCGCCGCTACTCTGGCTGCCGTTTCTCTAGCAGAGCTTCTTCCTCCTCCTCTGTAATCTCTGTTGCCATATTTGGCAGAGTAAGTGTAATCTGCATGCGAAGGTCTATACTTGTCAGCTATATGCCCGTAATCTTTGCTTCGCTGGTCTTCATTATGAATGACCAAGGCTATCGGTGTTCCTGTGGTTTTTCCTTCAAAAACCCCAGACAACACTTCCACACTATCTGCTTCCTTCCTTTGGGTTGTAATTCTAGACTGCCCAGGCTTACGCTTATCTAGTTCAGATTGTATATAATCCTCATCAAACTTCACTCCTGATGGGCATCCATCTATCACCACACCTATGGCCTTTCCGTGTGACTCACCAAACGTAGAAATATTAAAAATTTTACCGTACGTGCTTCCCATTATTTATGGTTTGTTATTGTCTTCGCTTTCTTCTAAAATCAAAAATAAAGAGCATTCCTACCAACATCAAAAAAAGCAGCAAATTCACTACTATTTTTATAATTTTTCTATAATTCACTTCTGGTTCAGAAATGCTCAAATTCTCTATGTCGTCATAAACCTCCTTAGAGTTTCCCGAATAAGTTTCTATTCTAGGACCGCTTACAGATAGTTTCTGCTCCGCTCTTAAAGTATCATAACTTTCTGTGGCGGTATTATAAAATATCCATTTAAAATAATTTCCAAAGTCGTAAACACCAGAATCCTTCGGAAAAACCTTAAACGTAAAAGTCTTACTACCCGTTTCATATCCTTCCATTTGATTTAAAGTGGACTGTGGTGGGTAAAAGTCGAAAGAAGGATCGTTATCAGGTTTATCAAAAACCATTGTCTTAAAATTCCCTCTACCGCTAATATCTATAGAATAGTTAATGACCTTACCCGTTTTGGCAGATCCTAACTTTGTTACTTCCGTCAGTTTAAAGTTTCCTACGGCAGCCCTATTCTTCATTTGATGCTCTGGTAATGCACTTACGTCTATGCTGTATGGACGGGAATAAAAGGCCCTCACCTCCACAGACCTACTGCTATCTTTACCAATATTTAACTTATCCATGTCTAGCCTTACAGAAGGTAGATTGATGTTTTTCTGGCTTAGGGGATAATAAATACTTTCAAAAAACTTATACTTAATATAGTTTTTGCCATTAATTACAGATTTTTCAGGCTCTATATTGCTTATCTCTCTTTTACTTTCTAGGCAGTTTTCAGGTTTTAACCTGTTAGATATCTGTTCTATCTGATATGCGAGGTTCTTAGGAAACTCCCATGATGCCGTGTTATCCTCGGATACATAAAATGCCAAATTCATTCTTATGCTTTCGCCCACCACAATATCCTTTTTGTCAACAAACAAAAAAAGTAGTGCATCTTCATTACTAAGTGTATCTGTAAATTCTCTTTCTTCAGGGTTTTCAGAATTGCTTACCGTCAGTTCACCTGCCTGCATTACCCTTTCTTCTCCATTAATCACAAACTCAAACTCAGGCAAATCAAAAGAGCCCCAGTTTATGGCTTTATAATTTTGGGTAACAATGTGCTGAAGAACCGTTTTATTGCCAATCTTGACATTGGCGTGAGATACAGACCGCCCTTCCTTTTGAAAGCCCTCTATTTTTGGAAATTCCTTTACATTAGAGTTTGGATTACCCCTTATGTAAACTTTTATGTTAAAGACATCTCCTAATTTCATAACCTTGGCAGACGTAATTATATCTATCTCCTGTCCTTTTTGAGAGAAACCAGATATGGAGCATAATAGGAGTAAGCACAGAGGCAGAAATCGCATACGGCAAAATTAGTGAAAGCATCAAAAATCCATTGCTTTAAATAGATTATTCTTGCAGCCTCTTTTCTTTATCGTTTTATTACCAAAGTTTTTAATCTCTTATAACTATAATCTGGTTTTGCCATGAAACAAATACTCAGCTTTTTTTGGGTAGTATTACCTTTAATAACCTTCGGTCAATGGCAAATACTAGAAACAGGAACAGATGCCTCTTTCAGGTCAATGAATGTCGTCAATAAAAGAGTCATATGGGCGGGAGGTTCTCAAAACACCGTGCTTAAAAGCTTAAATAGTGGTAAAACTTGGCAAAACATCAAAGTTCAACCAGAAACTACATTAGACTTTAGAGGGATTAAAGCCTTTGACAAGCAAACAGCCTTGATTGTCAGTGCTGGCTTAGCTGAAGAAGGACAAGCCAAAATCTTTAAAACATCGGATGGCGGAAAAAGCTGGCAGATGGTTTTTGAAACCAACAAAAAAGGCGTCTTTTTAGACGGCATCGCTTTCTTCGATAAATCACATGGCTTGGTTATAGGCGACCCCATAAATAATGAGGCGTACATTCTAGAAACTAAAGATGCAGGAAATACATGGCAGCGAATACCTCCCTCCCAAATTCCTAAATTAAAGGATGGTGAAGCTTCTTTCGCAGCCAGCAATAGCTGCTTAGTAACATTCGGCTCCCATGCCTGGTATGCATTACAAAGTAGAATCTTACATACCGCAGATGGTGGAAACTCATGGGAAATTCTAGACTCCAAATTCCCTAGTGGACCCACAAGTGGTATTTTCGGTTTAAACTTTTGGTCTGAAAATGATGGAGTAATATTGGGTGGCGATTATAAAGATGATCAATCTGAGCAAGTCAACTTTAGCAGAACTACCGATGGCGGAAACACCTGGAAAACTTCACAAATTAAACCAGAAGGTTTAAAGGAATCTGCTGCCTATTTCAAAAGTCATATTTTGGTTGTAGGCACCTCTGGCAGTAGCTTGTCTGTAGATGCTGGAAAGTCATCTTGGCAGGCCTTAGATAATACCTCTTTCCATGTGGTTCAGTGTTCAGGTAAAAAATGCTATGCCATTGGTGCTCAAGGGCACTTTGGCAAAATGAAAATGCCTTAAAGCTGGGAGAGCGGCAAAGACAAGAACCCGCACTTAATCATGATCATGCATTATCTTACCCTTGCGGTCGAATTAAATCTATTTATTAAACCTGACAGACTTAAGTCTCACCACATCCTCAAAAGGTTCTTCTTTCCTATATACCACGAAATAGAGGTTTTGAAACTCCTCATCCACATTTTCCATTTTTGCATCTGCCCATTGCATTTTACCGAAATCGCCCGTAGATTCAAAAGGTATAACACCAATAATCGCCCCTCCTACCGAGTTTTTCCTTACCTCAATAGCCCCTGAAAGCTCCTTAGAGCCATACTCTACACCAATGCTTTTGATATTGGTAAGGTCAATATTTTTAAAAACTAAATAGGACTTATAACCTCCTGTTTGTAACATTCCCCAGTCAAAAACAAAACCTGGGTGCATGTCTGCATCCATTGCCCTTAGTTCATTATATCTTAAATTTAGTTCGTCGGTACCTTTTTGTGGTGCGGCCTTTTTGAAGCCTTTGTCTGTATATTCCGCTTTTACAGTGTAAAAACCTTTGGTATCATAATCTTTATGAGCCAGCAGCGGCAAAGAACCCGAATCTGTAACGGACTTAAATTCTAAATTAGGATCTGAAAGTGAAAAGATATAACTCACCATTTCACGAGCATCTTGTTCTGAAATTTGCGGGTGAGCACTCATCACATGCGTTTCTCCCCAGTTTCCTCCTCCACCTTCTATTATTTTGGTGGCTAATTTCCCCACAGCCCTTCTATCGTCTTTATACCTAGCAGAAATAGCAGCAAATGACGGGCCTACAGATACCTCAGAAATGGTATGACATGCTTTGCAGTCGCTGCCTTCTATCAATGTTCTCCCAACAGAACCTGGACTTAAGTTGGTTTTTATCTGAGCACCACCAGAAATATCGGGTGTGGGTGCTTTCGGTGTTGGGCTGTAATTATACACCGTTTTTATGTTTTTCATTTTTACACTTTTCCCATCCTTATCCGAAATTTTCACTTGATAATCAAAATTGGAATCGTCCCAGAAAAAAGAGCGATTTTGACTACTTGCTATTTCCACTATTGGTGGTTCGTTACCTACAGAAACATGAAGCGTATCCGTATCCCATAAGCCACCTTGGTCTGTGGCTTTCATCACTATTTCATATTCTCCAGGATTTTCGAAGGTTTTATTAAAAATGGTGGCAGAATGGTCCACCTTCTGGCCATTAATAAACCAACTATAGCTTTGCTTATCGCCAAAGTCTTTATCTGAGGCCCTGCCCATCATATTCACACGGAGTGGTGCCTTTCCTGCCAAACTTTTTCTAATAGGTAACTGACGTTTTTCAGAAGTAAGAAAAACTTGTAAGTTTTCCTTAGCAAGTCCAACAGAATCCAAAATTTGAGCAGCAAGATCCGGTTTTCTGTTGCCAGCATTATATTCAATTTTAACTAATCTGGCATCCTTATTATCTGCTCCATAAACAGACCCGTACTCTAATACGTACATCATTCCATCTTTACCAAAAGCCAAGTCAATAGGCCTTCTAAAATCGCCCACAGTAGGCATAAAGGCTTCACTTCTTAGATAATCCTCATTTTTATCAAATCTTATGACACGCATCCAGTTACGCATCCATTCAAAAACAAACAAACCTCCATCATAATATTCAGGTATTTTATTTGGGTTTTCTACGCTAGTATCATAAGTATAAAACTCTCCGGCCATGGCACTTCTTCCACCTATGCCTAGCTCTGGAAATTTATCAGACAGACCGTAAGGGTAATAAATCATGGCTGGCTTTGGCTTTGGCAACTTTATCAATCCTGTGTTATTCGGCGAATTGTTTTCAGGATTGTTAATGTCATATTTCCCCCTTGGCTTTTCAGTTTCAAAATCCCAATCGGCATAAGGGATGTCGTTGGCAATGAAATAAGGCCAACCAAAAAAACCAGCTTCCTTGGCCTGGTTAAACTCATCATATCCTTTTGGTCCTCTATCAGAATCTTTTCCAGCATCTGGACCAATTTCGCCCCAATAAACCGTGTTGGTTTTTGGATTTACCGCCAACCTATATGGGTTTCTAACGCCCATGGCATAGATTTCAGGCTTAGTCTTGGCAGTGCCAACAGGAAAAAGATTATTAGGTGGAATACTGTAACTACCATCGGCGTGTGGTATAATTCGAAGTATTTTACCCTTCAAATCATTGGTATTTGATGTTCCACGTTGTGCATCTTTTGAGTAACTTTCCGGATCTGAGCGTTCATCTAAAGGCGAGTAACCATCCGATGGGAAAGGCGTGGTTCCGTCGCCTGTAGAGAGCACTAAAACGCCTTTAGAGTCAAAAGCCAAAGAGCCACCATGGTGTGCTCCACTATTGATTTGTACAGGTACTTTTAAAAATATCTTTTCTGAAGCCAAGTCCAATTCGTCATTGTGCGTAAGCGTAAAACGCGATAAATTAAAGTCGATTGGCTCACCCTCAATTGGCGGCGAATAATATAAATAAACCCAACGATTATCTATAAAGTTTGGGTCTAGGGTAATGCCCATTAAACCTGTACCTCCCTTTAAGGTTAACGGAAAACGGTGAATCAATTTATACGCTTCAGTATGCGTGTTATAAACAGAAAAATTACCTGCTAACTCCGTAAAATACACCTTGCCATCCGGCGAAACGGCCAATTCCATAGGGTTGTTAAGGTCATTCACTAATACCGTCTTTTCAAATCTATTTTCTTCTGGGATGGTCTTTGCGTAGGACTTTTTATAATCTAGCTTCACATTCTTTCCCATTGCGTACTTTATTCCTTCCAGTAAGTGTTTTCTAAAAGCGGGCTCTTCGAAAGATGTCTCTACATGACCTCCTCCAGTAAAAAAAGCTCTTCCACCATCATATTCATGATACCACGCAATTGGGTGATTAGCACCATTGGTACCTCCAGTATAAGTATGTTCGTCTAAAAATGCCAATACTTTAAGATCATGATAGATGTTTTTATAACTGTACCACTCGTCTGTCCGTACCCATTTGTCAGGTAAATGCTGCGAAGAAGGATGCGATTTATCCACCACATTTACAGTGGCTTCTCTGATGTTAGAATTGTTTGGATGGCTAGAAAAATATGCTCCTGCCAACTCCCCATACCATGGCCAGCCATATTCGGTATCTGCGGCAGAATGAATACCCACATAACCTCCACCTGCCTGTATATATCTTTCAAAAGCGGCTTGCTGTGTATTATTTAGAACATCTCCTGTGGTAGAATTGAAAATTACGGCGGCATACTTACTAAGATTGGCGTCATTAAAAAACTCAGAATCTTCGGTATAGTCTGCCTTAAATCCATTCTCCTGCCCTAGTTCCTCAATGGCCTTTTTACCAAAAGGAATACTGCCATGCCTATAGCCAGCTGTTTTAGAAAAAATTAATACACTGGGTTGGTTTTGGGCTAAACTCGAAAAGGAAATACAAACAATGAGTACTAAAAGCTTAAGTTTTTTCATTTTATCAATAGGTTACTTCAATAGGTATGACCAAAATAAGGATAAAATTCGGGACGTTTAACACTCATTTACGCATAATAAACTGAGATTCGGCGTAACGACCAAACTCCACGACCATTCAAAGAAAGATAACTTAAAGCACTCTAAGAAAGCTAAACGCTAGGAAACCACATGCCCATAGCTGCTGAAAATATGCCTAATGCAGTAAAAATGGTGAGTATAATCAGGCTTATAGCCATAAAATATTTTCCTGATGTTTTTGCCTTTTCTTGAGCATAAAGATACCATTCTAATACTGCCAATGGTATCAGATATTGACCAAAGGCCAAGAATGAAAGAAATGGCCCTATAAAAGTTTCAGCATTGAAAAAAAATGGTTTTTGGTAAAGCATAAAGGAAAGCATCAGGCCTATTCTAAAAAACCAGACGCCAGCCATGGAAAGAAATAAGCGAAGAGCCCACTTACGGTGTTTATTAATTTCACGAGCCATTGCATATTTAATGGTCAGTGTGGCGGCCAAGGCAATAAAGAGGGCATTGCTACTGGTACCTAAATGCTGCCAGATGTCTCCAACAGAACCCCTAGTCCATAGCATATAAATGCCGCTAAAGGCTAATATATAAGCCGCAGTAATATATATACGTCCATTCCAATGATGAAATTTAGGAGCTTCTTGTCTCATTTTGGGGAGTATTTGAAGTGGGCCGCCTATCATAACCACAACCACAAAAAACACATGAAGGGCCACGGCTATATTTCCCATGGGCTCTCCTACCCTATGCCCGCCAGACATTATTTCATTCCATTTTTCGAAATTGCCTTTGAAGCCAGAAATTCCGTAAAATGAAAATACGTAGTATGCAAAAATCCAATGACCTAAAACGGCAGTGGTAAACCAAAAACTGGCAGCGTAGTTTAGCAGCTTGTCTGCATTTATTTTCTTTTTCATTTGTAATAGCTTTTCCTCAAAGCTAATTCCCAGAAAAAGCAAAACTCCTTAACATTTGTTATTTACGATCTCCTTTCTAATTCTACTTAAGCTTTCTGGTTTGATGCCCAGATAAGACGCAATGTATTTTTGAGGTACATTTTGAATCATATTAGGTCTATTTTTCATGAGCTTAAGGTACCGCTCTTCGGCAGAAAGTACTGCTAGGTCATTGACTTGCTCCTGTTTTTCCGCTAACAATTTGTGAAAAAGTTTCACAGAATATCTTTGTTGCGTGAGCGACTCGGCAGCTGAAATCCCAATTTCGGGAAGCGTGATCTGAAGCAATTCACTATCTGTGAGACATACTACGTTTTCATTGGAGATGGTTTGATTGGCAAAATGAAAATAAGATGTAAAAAAACGTGGGCCATCATTCAGATCCACCGTAATTTCCTCTCCTTTATCATTCACATGATAATTTCTCAAATAACCTGAAACTATAAAATTATGATACGTTGGTATTTCACCAGCTTTGCTTACCAGACTTCCTTTAGTTTTTTTAACGTATTTAAAATACTTCCGAATATTAGCCTTATCCGCATCTGGTAAATCATGGATTACAGCGATGTAATTAAAAAAAGTTTGAAAATAATGCTCCATATTATTATTTAACACTAAGACATATTTGACTCAATACGCTTACCAGCAAAATGTGTTAGAAAAATTTCCCTAACACAGTACCTCCATAAAAATGGGTCAATTGTAGGAAACTATTTCTATCAAATATATCAGTGGAGTTTTTGATAGATAAAAGGTTGTCTTAAATATCATTATGATTCTAAAGCGAAGAGCGGCTGAAAATTGGCATAAGTTGAATCGTAAATGATAATGCCATTTCATTTTGCTTTATTTGAACAATGCACAGCTTTCTAAAACCCGCTTTGGACTTACCACTCTATCTAGGCCAGTTTATCTTTAAAGAAATTTACGGTTCTTTTCCATGCTAAATCCGCCTGTGGTTTATCAAACCTAGGGGTGGTATCATTATGAAAACCATGATTGGCTCCTGGATAAACAAAAGCACTATACCCTTTTCTATGTTTTTTTAAGGCCACTTCATAATCTGGCCAACCCGCATTTACCCTCGTGTCTAGCTCTCCATAGTGAAGAAGTAGCGGTGCATTAATTTGTGCCACATCTTCTGCATCTGGTTGCCCGCCATAAAAAGGTACACTGGCTGCCAAATAAGGTAATTTAACTGCCATCATGTTTGACACCCAACCGCCAAAGCAGAATCCTACTACGCCTACCTTTCCATTGCAGGATTCATGTCCTTTAAGAAAATCAGCTGCAGCCATAAAATCTTCCAACATCTCATTCTTATCCCTTTTACTTTGCATTGTTCTGCCTTCATCATCCGTTCCAGGGTATCCACCCAATGGTGTTAAAGCATCTGGTGCAATAGACACAAAACCAGCCAAGGCTGCTTTTCGGCCTACGTCTTCTATATAAGGGTTCAAACCCCTATTTTCATGAACCACCACTACGCCACCTAAAACGCCTTTAGCATCTGACGGCATAGATAATAATGCTTTTATCTCTCCTCCACCTTTTGGCGATTTATAGGTAATGTATCCTGATTTTATTCTTGGGTCATCTTTTAAAACTTGAATTTGCCCTTTATAGTCTGGCATCAAAAAACTCATTAGAGAGGCCACCGTGACAGAACCCACCGCATAGGTAGCTAATTGTTTCATAAAACCGTTTCGGTCTATACGATTATGGGCGTAATCATCATAAAGATCAAAAATCTCCTGTTTGATATCTTCTTTTTTTATTTCACTCATAGCTTTTTTATTTATATAAGTAAGATAATGATTTCCAAGCAATAAGACAATATATAGGCATTTAAATCCCGCTCTGTTTTCTTTTTTATGATAAAATATCTCAAAACAGAGCAAGTTTTCTTTTGCCTTTTCATCCAAGAACTAGAACAACAACAACAAAAAAAAATATGAAGATATTCATAAGTGCCATATTCTCCCTAATGTTATTGGCAACATCCTGCAAAACCACAGATTCTGATTTGGATCCAAGTGAAACAACACACGATGTAGATGCCTCCTTATTTTTGAATGATGCCATTTCAGTAAGTCTTGTAGACTGCATTTTATCAGACGGCTCTAGTTCGCAGTGTTATCAAATAGTTTCAAATGGTTTGGCATCTGACCACGAAATGGGACCATGGTGCCCTAGCAATATAACAGACAATGCCGATGCAGGTGGAATTTGGCTGGAAGGTGGAAACCTATACGACGTTGACGGGGAGTTCGTGAAAAACATGGCGACTTTCTACAATGATAATACTTGGAAAATGTATGATGCCAATGGCAAAATTTATAAAACAGCAAGTTTGGAAGATTGTAATAATGCCGCCAATCCAAATGTAGGTGCGGAATACGCCAATTTCTGTGTAGAATGTTTACCGTCTTACATCTCTAACGTAAGTCAGACTTACCTTATCCCTAAAACTCCAGTAATGACGGCACAGTCGACTTCTTTTGGGACTGCAGGAGCAGCACCCGCGGGAGGAGCTCCAGCAGGAGACCCACCAGCAGATGGCGTAGGCGGACCTCCTCCGGGTGGAGAAGTAGGTGGTGGTTTAGCAGCACGTGGCGTTGCATTTAATGGTATTCCATTTGATGCTCCTGCTCCTACAGACGCTATTCTAGGTGCTTATACGCTTGCTCCTTTTGATGATGCCGGCGGACATATAAACCTAAATGCAGGATATCACTACCATACCTCTACAGGTAAAACCACCAAGTTTAATCAGCCCGATGGCCATGCAGCCATGATAGGTTACGCAATGGACGGTCATGGTATTTATGAACAATTAAACGAAGATGGTTTAGAACCAGCCGACCTAGACGAATGCCGTGGACATACCGATAGCACAAGAGGTTACCATTACCATGTTTCTTCTCCTGGAACAAACAATTTCTTCAACTGCCTAAAAGGTGCTTACGCCAATTAACATGAAGTTTCAACAAACAAAAAATACCTTCAGAAAGATGCTCATTTGGTTATTTATCTCAATACCAATGCTGACATGGGCTCACCAACCTGATGTTTCTGCTACTATGTTGGTAGAAAACGAAAATAACGAGTGGATTTTAAGAGTTACTTCCTCTGCTTCTGCTCTGGAATACGAGGTAAAAAAAACCTTTGGAGAAAACGCCTATAAAACAAAAGAGGAGTTTGAAAAACTAGCTTTAGAGCATGTTAGAAACAATCTAAAGCTCACTGCCAATGGTACTAACACCTTAAAGCTATACGCAGACATGATTAAGATAGGACATGAAACTCAAATCCTTTTTAAGGTGGCAGAAATGCCCGCAGAGCTTCATTCTATAACTGTTAAAAACAGTTCTTTTAAAGACATTCATCACCATCAGGGAGCCTTAATGATATTAAAGAATGGTTTTGAGAAAAAGCAATTCTTATTAAATAACGGCAATGAACATACTTTAGAATTGACCAACGAATCTAATAAATGGATAATAGTGACAGATACCGAAATGGGTATTCCTAAAATATGGAAATTCCTTAGCATAGGTTTTGCAATCGCATTAATGACTTTAGTCGGTTATAAGCTATATCAGAAAAGGAATGTCGCCATTGTTCAACATCAATAAATAAAAACAAACTAGAAAAATGACAAAATCAAAAATAGCCTTCCTTGCACTAATCGCATTGGGAGCCTGCAAAAGCACGCAGAAAAATAAGGGTTCAGAAATGAATCAACAATCGGAACAGATGTTCACACAAATGGACGCTAACAAAGATGGATACCTTTCTAAAACGGAAGTAAAGGGACCTTTAAGTCAAGAATTCTCAAAAATAGACCTTAATAATGATGGGTTGATTTCAAAAGAAGAATTCAGTAAAGCTCCTAAACCCAACCGACCAACGTCTGGAGGAGGAAGACCTCAAGGACCTCCTAGAAATTAACCTTAGGAAGTTAATCCGGTTTACCAGAAGTCATCTAAAATTGAAAAGCCCAAGGAATCTTAAAGAAACCTTGGGCTTTTAGTATACTATTAGAGATTAATCGTATTTAGGCTTTTTCAATCTCTTCTCCTCTTTCTTCTCTTTAGGAGTTTTTGTTGCTTCTTTTTTTACGCTCTTTTGTGCGTCTTTACTTTTAGCCATGATCTTTTAGTTTAAAATTCCATCAAAGATGATAATTATTGTTAAACAAAATTAAATATATTTCAATATATAAAGATAATCCCTTCATCAAAAGGTCAGAACATAAAACAAAATAATGTAAAATGGCTACTCAAAGTCACTGTTTAGATCTTGATAAACGAAAGGAATTAGAACCCATTATAACTAACCAAAGACATATTCCAAACTCCCCAATTTGTGAAGGTAAATTCGCTATGTCAGATAGAAGACTTATATAATAATCTTCCATAAACAAATTTCCTACAAACTCCACCAGATACCCAAAACATCCTAACATTAAGAATATACCTAAAACTTTGGGCAAGAATCCAGATTTAAAAACCAAATAACCAAAAGGAAAAAGCCATAAGCCCCAGAAGACAGAATTAACATGAATTCCGTTTCTATAAGATTCTAAATGGAGCATAATCTGCGTTTGAAGATTTTGCTGATTTAAATATGCTGGTTTTGTTAAAAGCGTCAAAACATCCATGCGGTGAACCATATCTGAAAACGACAAGCATACACTTATAGCCACAAAAAGCACTAATAAAGCGGCCGAAGTAGCACTTACTTTTACAAAGAGCTTATACAATACGATTGCCAGCATCAAAAAACTCAAAGCCATCAACAAACCAGAAACTATACTGAGTTTAAAAAGCACCAAATTTCCTTTTATGTTTTCCATTGTTTTTGCAGCATTATCCCAGTCTATTAATTGATTAGGGATATACATTAAACTGAAAACACCTGTAATAATAAGTCCTAAATAAGTAAGACCAGCAAGTCTAGCAAGCCGATTTTGGGTAAGCGTCAAAATCATAAAATAAAGGTTTGTTTCATCACAAGATGCTAGTAATCAGGTGGAGGTTGCGTCTTTGTAAACGCTACGTAAAACCAATAAAAGACAAGCGGGTGAAATAACCGTTTAATAAAAACAACACCTTTTATAAGCCCTTACAAAAGTTCTCCAACGCCAGTTTCTTTACTTTAGACTGATTTTCCTAAAAGGAACATTGCCAACCCTAGCCTAATTAACCATGAAAAACAGCAAAAGGATTAAATCAATAGACCTTTTAAGAGGACTAGTTATGGTCATCATGGCTTTAGACCATGTGCGAGACTACTTTCATTATGATGCTTTTTTCTTTGAACCAACAGATATTTCTCAAACCAACCTTGCTCTTTTTGGCACTCGGTTTATTACACATTTTTGTGCCCCTGTTTTTATCTTCCTAGCAGGTACTTCGGCTTTCTTTGTAGGACAGCGTCGAAACAAAAAAGAGCTTTCTACTTGGCTTTTGAAAAGAGGTATTTGGCTAATTTTCGTAGAGCTTATTATTATAAAATTAGCATGGATGTTCAAATTAGACTTTAGCATGATCTTGCTCATGGTCATTTGGATATTAGGTGTTTCCATGATTTTCTTGGCTGGCTTTATCCATATTCCAAAGAAGCTTATGATTGCCCTTTGTCTTCTTGCCGTTTTTGGACATAATTACTATGACACATTTCAGCCCGCTAGTCGACAGCTAAGTTTCATCTGGGATATACTTCATGTTTATAGCATGAATAATTTCGGCCCCTTTGAAATTTATTCCGTATATCCATTGATACCTTGGATATTTGTTATGCCACTTGGCTATTATTTTGGTGAACTTTACCTCCCAAAAGTGACATCTGAAATCAGAACAAAAAAACTATTACAATTAGGTATTTCTATAACCTTACTGTTTTTCATCCTGCGTTTTATTAATATTTATGGTGACCCAGAAGTTTGGATGGCTTATGAAACATTTGGACAGAGTCTCATGTCCTTTTTTAATGTGACCAAGTATCCGCCTTCCCTACTCTATTTATTGATCACCTTAGGACCATCCATCATCTTTCTGGCTTTTGCTGAGAAATGGAACTCTGAGAAACTTGTTATTATAGGCCGAGTACCCATGTTCTTTTATATCATTCATATCTATACCATACACTTCTTTGCGGCCATAGCGGCTGCTTTAAGCGGCTTTAAAGCTTCAGACATGATTATAAGTGTTTGGGTGACAGAAGAGCCACAGCTTAAAGGTTTTGGCTTTAACCTCTGGGTTGTTTATGGCATTTGGATTTTGCTAATCATAGGTCTATACCCACTATGCAAATGGTATGATAATTACAAGCGAAACAATAGAGACAAATGGTGGCTAACTTATCTGTAGAAATAAATATCACTTCTAATACCTAAAGCTAAAAACAAGTAAGCACCTCCTTATCTAAGGCTAATGAATAATTGTGTATCTCATCGGCAAGTCGCCAATTTTCACTTGTATTCAGTACACGACTGCGAAGTCCCAATAAAAACGAATCATTTAAACAACCAGAAGCACGCACATGGTCTAAGGCATAATCTATGGCAACTATATACGAGTTGGGACAAGGCAAGCCGACACAACTAATTGACCCATAGTGATTTATAAATTTGCAAATTCAAACACATTTCGTATCTTTGCAATGCAAAAAGGCCGACATACTATGATGTATATCGACCTAATTTGGCCAGCTGTAACTGGACTTTGTACAGAAAAAGCCTTTTGGTTTGTTTAGGTTTCTGAGAAATGACTTCAGACCTAATTTAACTTTCAACCGTTATTAATTTGACGGTCTAAGACTTTTTCATCCCTCTTCCGGATATCTTAAAGCACCTATAATAAGGTGCTTTTTTATAAAAGGGTTACAAATCAAAAGAATGCAATGAGCCTCTATTATTGGCTATCGTATCTTCTTTATATTCATACCCTTTTTTGATTTCGCCACTTTCTTCAAGCCAATTTGGACTACCCCAGTAAACGTCAAGATTAGATGGTGAAGCTTTAAATTTAGTTATCTTACCTAAATCTTTTAGTTTTTTAGTGCGTCGTGAGAGTTGAGTTGTAATTTCGCTTTCGTCGCCACCTAACTTAGTCACCAACACTTCGGCGATTCCTCGCACCTTCATAAACCTTTGGTTTTCCTTTAAGATATTAAGGAACTTTTCGTTCCAAGTCATTTTATTATATTCAAGAGAATTATTTTCTTGGCTTTCTGTAATAATTGGTGCAATTGAATCCTTAACCTCTTGAATTGACCCCATCTTTGAGTGTTCTTCAAATATCCAATGCTTAACAACCTTTAATTCATTCTCTAATGCAGCCTCTTTCTCTATTAAATACTCCAAATGTTGATTTTTCATATCAATAAATTGTTTATGTTTCTAACATTAATTACATTTGTAGTACAAAAAAATGGACTTGGAGGGAATCAAACCCTCGATTATCTAGGTAGGAATCCAGTTATTCTCAAATCTGACAAGCCCACAAATGTTTCAAAAATTAGACCTTTTCTGTTTGCGACGGAGGGTCTTTTTTTTATTTTATACTACACCACAAATATACTTGAATCTTTTCTAAATAAACAACTAAAAAGATAAAGAAAAAAAAGGGGGGGTATAATGGATATATTAAAGGATTAAATAAAACCCCTCCTTGTACCCAATAATCGTTATTTCCCCTTATATCTAGCACACCATTTTTTATTGCTAATAATCATGGCAAATGGATTAATAGATATATTTGTCCCAACACCTGCCTAATATAAAATATTATTGTATGTTTGTATAAGAAAACGAAACAGATATGAACTTCAAATCACTTATACAATTACTAGACTACTTCAAAGACGAAGCAACTTGCATCGAGTATTATGAGAATATTCGTTGGAACGGAAAGCCTGTTTGTCCTCATTGTGGACACGAAAAGACATACAAGACTAATAGAGGTCATAAATGTGCTAATAAAGAGTGTTACAAGAAGTTTACGGTAAAGACTGGTACAATCTTCGAAAACTCTAAAATCCCTTTTAGAACTTGGTTTGCAACTATATTTCTATGTACTACTAGTAAGAAAGGTCTTAGTTCTGTGCAATTAGCTGTGCAATTAGATATTACTCAAAAGACTGCATGGTATGTATTGCACCGTATTAGAGAGATGCTGAAAGATAAATCACCAAGAATGTTAGGTGAGAACGATATGGTAGAAGCTGACGAAGCTTACATCGGAGGTAAAGAAGACAATAAGCATCATGCTAAAAGACGTTCTAACGAAAACCCTCACCTTAAAAATGATGGTACACCATATAAAGCAAAACAGGCTGTAGTAAGCATTATAGAAAGAAATGGTAAAGTTGTTCTTAAGCATATTCCTAATGCTACTAAAAGCAATATGGTGGCATTTATAGAAAAGCACGTTCCTAAAGGTTCTAAAATCTATACTGACGAAGCTAAGGTTTACAGTAAAATTGGTAAGAGGTACGGACATAAGACCGTTACACTCAATAGGTTTGTATGTAGCAGGTGATGTTCACACTAACACTATTGAAAACTTTTGGAGTACTTTAAAAAGAGGTATCTATAGTATTTATCATCAAGTAAGTGACAAACACCTAGAAAGATATTTAGACGAGTATGCAGGAAGTTTTAATACTAGAGACTTAAGCAACCAAAGTAAATTTGAGAAGTTCTTGAATGATAGTGAGAGTGTTTTAGGCTACAACAATTTAACAGCAGTTTAATATTTTGTATCTTTGCTTATGGCTAAAACAGAAAAGAAAAAAAGGTCTGATAAGTACGAAGAAAAGCTCTCTATATTAGGAAGCTTGGATGATGTATTAAAAGCGTCTGTTTCTGAAAAGAAAGAGGACGATAAAGACGAAAAGAAATAACTACATCGGTATTGACCGTTTGCTAGAGCCTAACCGAAGGAATTAGCAATTGTAGACAGTTCCTTGAAACCGGAAGTGTGAATTGGTATTAATCTTACCTAAGTGTATCGACACTAATAATTTGCAACTTCAAAAAATAAGCTTAGATTCATAAGCGAAACCCTATTTTATCTTCCTGTCCCAACTCGTATATAGTTGCATAATCTATAGTACTAACCATCCAATTATCATCATAGTTATTTACAGCCCCCATTTCTAACATGCCCGCCAGTTTCCCAATGCCTAAGAAGTTCGGGCAGGCTTTACTTGCTTTAAATTTTCTTTTATACATGCTAATTACTTTACTGCCTTCTTTTTGAATTAAAACATCGTTTTCTAAAGTCATGTTTCTATCAATCCATTCAGACTCTCCTGTTGTCCATCGCTTCTTAGTTTGTCCAACATATGAATTGAAAGCTACTTTATTTAAGACAACAACTTTTTCCCCTACATAATAACCATATGGTTTTAAAGGACCAAGTTCAATTATGAAACCTTCCAAGGTTCCATTACTTGATTCCCTATATTCAAGACTAAACCCATCTGTTCTTTCCCAAACACCTAGAATAGGATCAGAGGTCTGAGCATGCAGTGATAAAATAAGGAAAGAAAGTATTAAGGTAGCGTAAATTTTATTTTTCATTATTTAGCTATTTTGATTTATTCTGTACTTAAGTTAATGTTTTATTCCCAATATGGAACCGACCAAACATCTTTCCATTAAAAACTAAAATCAAATTAACTAGCTAACAACAAGGACATTAACAAACCGTTTGATTAATTCATCACCATATAATAAAAAAGTCGACTCATTTCTGAGTCGACTTTCAAATGTTATAAAGCAGAGAACTTAGTCTTAACTAAGAGCCGCTACACCTGGCAATACTTTGCCTTCCATATATTCTAATAAAGCTCCACCACCTGTAGAGACATAAGATACACGCTCACCCATACCTGCATTATTAATAGCAGCGGCAGAATCTCCACCGCCTATCAATGAGAATGCATTGTTTTCTTCTGTAGCCTGAACCACAGCATTCGCAACTGCATTTGTTCCATGGGCAAAGTTAGGAAATTCGAAAACACCCATAGGACCATTCCAAAGAACAGTTTTTGATGTTTTGATGGTTTCAGCAAATAACTTAGCAGATTCAGGTCCGATATCTAAACCTTCCCAGCCGTCAGGAATTTCACCTCTGTTGACCACTTGGGTTTTGGCGTCATTACTAAAACTATCCGCTATTAAATTATCTAATGGCATGATGATATTAACACCTTTCTCTTTCGCTTTTTCTAAGATAGATAAAGCCAACTCTTGCTTGTCTGCTTCCAAAAGAGAGTTTCCTATTTTACCACCTCTGGCTTTCGTGAAAGTATAAGTCATACCTCCACCAATGATTAAGTTATCAACCTTATCTAGCAACTTTTCGATGATCAAAATCTTATCAGAAATTTTTGCACCGCCCATAATTGCCGTGAAAGGTCTTTCTGCTTTTTCTAAAATACGCTGTGCGTTTTCAATCTCCGCTTGCATCAAGATCGGAAGAGCACA
>NZ_JBSRVI010000106.1:0-24382 GCF_055134445.1 Arcticibacterium sp. | reverse complement strand
TAAGTTATTATAATGGTTTTTTAGCAAAATATGATCTTAACGGAAATATTCAATGGTCTGTAAGGAACGGTTCAACCAGTAGTGAACATAATTATGCTAAGGATGTTTCAACCGATAATTCAGGAAACCCATATATAACAGGTACACTTCAGTACAATTCCGAATTCTATTCATTTAATTCGGGAACAAGTCATTATGTTCGTGGATTTCAATATGGCGACCCCTATTTAGCAAAATACAATACATCGGGAGCACTGCAGTGGGTTATACTAGCTCCAGATGGATATGATGATTCTTCTGTTGGGGTAGTTGTTAAAAACAATACAGCTTTTGTTTTTGGTAATTTTAAGGAGACTATAAACTTCGGATATCAACAGTTAACTTCTACAAATAATAGTTATAATGGGAACCTATTCATTTGGCGGTACAGCGAATAATTATAATACTCCACAAAAAATAACTTTTGTTCATGAAAACAATAAATGTAAGCAGAAAGGCTGTCTTAACCGCCGACATTCTATATCTAAAAGCTGATATAAATTATACGAACTTTTATTTGAAAGGTGGGAATAAAATAATTTCAAGTCTAACTCTCAAAAGATTTCAAGAACAATTGCCTAGTCAAAGCTTTAAAAGAATAGATAGAGGAACTCTTATAAACTCTTCTCATTTGAAGCATATTGGAATAGACACAGTTACGCTAGTTGATAATACTGTCCTTAAAATATCAAGAAGAAGAAAAGAAGTGCTTTATGAAAACAGTAAATAATTTATTATACTTTCTCTTATTGATTTTATCTGGTCAAAGCATTTATGCTCAAGATTATAAACCTCCTAGGTTTTCCCCAGATGGAAGTATTTTAGAAGTTGACTACAATGAGAACCATGGGCTTTTTGTACTCAGTAATTCCAAATATTGGGGTATGTCTACAGGTTCATTGGCTTTATTTGAAGATAATTCTGATATCCCGAACTTAGACTTCCCAAGGTTTTACCAAAGTGGAAATAATGTAATCTCTGATAATAATGGTGGATGGTTTGTTTCTGGTGCTACAGCCTATCAAAATGCACAATTTAGAATTAATGAGGTAGATGAGGTGGACTACCAAAACTACTTGGGTATTGTTCATATCAAAAGCGACATGAGCTTAGATACTTCTTTTCATATGAACTATAATCCCTTTTATTGGGTAGGTTCGGATAATTCTGCTCCTGGAAAAATGGCTCTCAAAAATGACAGACTTTTTTTAGAAGTAACTCACAGGAGGTATTATCCACATAATGAGTCTAGTGTGCTCGTGTTAAATTCTTTGACTGGAGAACGAGTAAATGATGATTTCAATGTGAAAGGAAATCTTTATAAAATGAATATACATGGAGGAACACTTTATCTGTCTGGATATATTGAAAAAGTAAATGATAGTACATTCGTTACGCCTAAAAGGGCAGTAGCTATTGACATTAATACCCTTCAATTAAAGGATTGGAATCCATTTTTCGCAAACGAGCCATATTCCGCCATTGAAAACTGGCAATTTGAAAACAATAAGATTTATGTAGGATATGCAAAAGGTAGCACAACTATGGATTCCACTGGATTTGCCTCCGTAGATACTTTATCAGGTCTTAATAAATCTATCATCTATGGTAAACTATATAATCCTTACGACCCTTTACGATTAACTTTTGCTTACAAGAACAATGTAGTTTATTATCCATCAAAAGCTACAGTTAGCACAGGAACTATGTTTGGAGACTCATCTTTTCACTTTGTTAAAGCGATAGATATGGATGGTCAGGCTGTAAGCTCTTGGGATACCTTAAGATATTCCCTCAATTCAAGTTACAAAGGAAATTCATCGTACAATTTTTCTCATATTTCTGGTGTATACTTGAACAAAGAGAATTTAATAATTTCAGGAAATTTTGATTATTTCGGCGATTCACTGAGACATTGCCTTGCTGCTATCAATTTAAATACAAATAATATTACCAACTGGAATCCTTCACCAAGGACAGAAATACCTGTTCCTGAATTTGTATCAACAAACAACAAACTCATCATTCGTCATTTATATTCCGATTATTATGGATTATATAAACACATTGATTTAAAACCAAGAATTATTGACAATATTAGAACTAATAATCTTATTGTTATCAACCCTATTACTGAGGAAATCCTAGATACTAATTTTTCTTTTATCCAAAAACAGCCTCAGTTTTTTAAAACAAATAAAAACTACCTATATTCCGTAGGAAGTGAGAGTGGAGGGGCTGAACAAACACTGAATATTTACGATTTAAGTACGAAAACTCGTCTAAATCAACTTCCAGTAACCTTCAAAGATGATAATGGTAACCCCGCTTCAATAAGTAAAATTATAGGAGTCGCAGATTCAGTTATTTATGTAATGGGGTCGTTTGCAAGTGTAAATAATATTCCAAGACGCGGTTTGGCTTGTATTTCTAATTCTGGTTTAATAATGCCATTTGTCGTCAATATAACTCCCGATGCAATAGGTGGAATTCTCCAAAATGCTGAATTGAGTGGAAACCGAATCTATATTTCAGGTTATTTTACTGCAGTTAATGGAAATCTAAGAAATAATTTAGCCGCAGTGGATAGGTTTACTGGGCAACTATTAGACTGGAATCCAAATCCTGATCAGATTGTAAAAAAAATGTGGCCCATTGGAGATAATCTATTGATTTCGGATTCTCAAACTCAAATCGGAGGAAGAACAAATATCCCCTACTCTAAAAAGAATTTCTTGATAGATGGACAGAGTGGGAATCTTTTACATTATTGGGGTAACAATGAAGATTTTGAAGATGTTCTTTCAATTAATAAATACATTATCACCTCACTCAATAATGGAACAATATGCGGGGGAGACATCTACGGCTTCTCTAATAATTATGGTCTGACTTACTTTGATACAGAAAGAAAAACTTACTCACAAACCTGCTTAATAAAAAACCCTATTGGATATGGAGTAAATACAAAGCTTCTGCCCAAAAACTTTACCAGAGCTGGACAAAATGTATATTTCCAAACTTTTTATAATTCTCAATATTATCCTGTATCATCAAGAGCCGGTTGGTTAAAGATGAAAATACCACCCAAATTTCTCCAAGATGAATTTGACTACTTTCCTAAAGTTGCCAACAATTTGGGTACAGCCACTATGAACTTATCCGGATATTCATTGCAAAAAGGGATAACTATAAAATTATTTAAAAATGGTTTCGATGACATATTCGTGCCAGACTCATTAATTTCAAAAATTGAAGAATTTAACTTTGAAGCACAAATTAACCTTGAAGGAGTTTCTATTGGTCTATGGGATTTAGAAATCACATTGCCTTCAGGAAGAAAAATAATAAAACAAAATGGCTTTGAAGTAAGATCTCCTACGCCACCAGTTTTACAAATCCAATCGCATATGGGCTCTCAAGTTAGACCAAATTTGCCTACTAAGATTACCATTACGGTGAGTAATACTGGTGAAACTGATGCCTGTAATTCTCCTTTATACTTAATCTATTCAAGTAATGTTGAGATAATAGGAAAGATGGGAATCTGGTCTGCTGGAAAATATATAGTATCTGAAACACCGACTAATTTTTATGTGGAGAAAATTGGTGATGAAAATTTTACTGGTAACGGTTCTATTTTACTTTTGCCAAGGGTTGGAGCAAGTGAGACCGTTACAATTGAATTTACGGTAAAAGGAAATAATAATTTAGGTGAAAGTGGCTATACTATTTATACTTATCCCTCTTACCCTGAATCATTTGAGCTATTTTGTAAGATATTTTCTAACCCCAACGTTTATTGCAGACAATTAATTTTAGATATAACTTATGCAGAATTAGGATTTAATATATCCGAAGCACAGCAAATTGAATGCATAGATAAGTTTACTGAATCTCTTCGAAAAACTGATAATTTCAAAAATGCAGATTTTATTGACTTTCAAGGCTCAATTGCAAATATTATTTGGGAATGTACGGCAGGCGGTGCTGGTGAGTATCAAGACATTTACAATGCATTAGGTGGAATGATAACAGGAGGATACTTTAGAAACCCCATTCATTTAACAGATTTTTCTTTCGAATGTCCTCCACCCCCAGAAACTCCTAATAAGCCAGGCATTCCTTTTACCCCATTTAAACGAGGGTTTTCCATATCCAAACCTAGTTTTGTTACTTCTATGGACCCTAATGACAAACTTGGGCCAAATGGAGAAGGTGATCTGAAATATATATCAAATAAGGAGAGAATGAATTATTTGATTCGTTATGAAAATTATGCTACAGCCTCAGCAAACGCGTTGAGAGTAGAAGTTGTAGATACTTTAGATGCGACTAAATATGACTTTAGTACTTTTCAGTTTGGTTACTTTAACATTGCAGATACCACATTTTACGCACCTCCAGGTAAGAAGCATTATTTAAGAGATTGGAATTTAAATCCCGATGAAAACTTTATAATTAGAATGGAAGCGGAATTCGATGAAACTACTGGAATCTTTAAAGCTCTTTATGAAACTTTGGATCCAGAAACCATGGAATTAACATTGGATGGCAGTGCGAATGTTGGTTTTTTACCGCCAAATAATAATCCTCCAGAAGGGGAAGGTGGAGTCTTTTTTACAATAGATTTAAAAGAAAATTTAGCACATGGCACAGAAGTAACTAATGACGCATTTATAACCTTTGACTTTAATAATGTAATCCCTACGCCACCATGGACAAATATTATTGATAATGAATTTCCTGTTAGTGAAATAGCACCTATTCAAGCAGTTTCTTCAGATACACTAATTCATCTAAATTGGGTTGGTTCAGATGTTGGATCGGGGAATCGACTTTTTGATATTTATGTTTCAGTAAATGATGAGCCCTCATACTCATTTTTAAGAAACACGACAATGACTTCAGTTACCTTCACTGGGAAACAAAATTACTCATATAAATTTTATTCAATAGCTGTAGATAGTGTAGGAAATGAAGAGGAAATTCCTTTGGCATATGATGCGAAAACCACTGTTCAAATGCCAGCTGATATATTCTCAATCAGCTCAGGAAATTGGAATAATCCATCTATTTGGAATTGTAGTTGTATACCTACAGAAAATGATAATGTTACAATTAAATCTGGACATAAAGTAATTCATAACGCATCTATGGGTGCTCATAAAACCTCTAAACTTACTGTAGAAAGTGGTGCAGTCCTGGATGCGAAAGGAGTTTTTGAGAGTAAACCTTAAGGATGATGTTTGATAGTGAACTCAAGTTTTTGGTCAATTATCTAAGACCCATTTTAAGTCTTTATGGCAAAGAACAATTTGATCATTTAGTTTTTTAATCACAAAGAAAGAGCTAAATACACTGTTACTAATATATATATTAGGGTCAAATACTCAGTACCTAGAAAGATGTTAAATAATTTATCTGCTATTAAAGCAATTTTAATTTGCTTATCTTTTTCAGCTTCTAGTGGATGCTGGGCTCAAAATGCATGGACAAAGGACACCCTCACTAGAGAGCAGGAAAGATTTATATACGCCACAGAACTTGAGTCCCAAGCTTTAAAAGCAAAGGATACTTTTTTGCTAGCAGAGGCTTATTATTTGTTTGGGAAATCTGAAATGCCTTCAGATAATATCAATGCGGCTATCTGGTTTCATAAAGCACTGAAACTGCTTGAACACAAGCCACCGTCATTTGAAAAAGGAAGGCTCTTTGTGCAGTTGGGGAATATTTCAAGTGCTAATGGTCTTTTGAAGGATAAGGCATATTACCATTCTAAGGCAAAAGATATCTTCATTCAGTCAAAATCAGAAAGAGGGTTTAAGCAATTTAAGAACCTGTTTCTTGATATTGAAGCATTTGTAGAGGCTAATAATTCTGATTTAAGGACCTTTAAGCATGAAATTATGGGGGTGGCATATCATCAATTTAAGAAAGGTGAAATGCTTAAAGCCCGAAGAAATTTCGAAAAACTTATTAAAGTATTGGATGAACGAAATAACTCCGAACTTTTTATGAGAATTATTACAGTCTCAATTTTGTCAAGAATAAATACCAAGGAAAACAGGTTGGAAGAAGCAAAGTTGATGATAGACCAAGCAGATTTATTATTAAAGTCGGGGTTTGCAGAACACAATGTTATAAATGGGAATATTTCGGAGGCAAAATATGATTATGCGGTTGCATCTAAGGATTGGAAGCAGGCTCATGATAATCTTATTAAAATAAATAAGCATCAATTAGAAAAGGCAGAGGCAGATCGAAATGCAGCGATAAGTAAGTTAAAAATAGAATATGATGTAGAACTAAAGGAGGAACAATTAGATTTAAAGGAGCTTGAGCTTACTCTAAAAGAAGAGAATCTACGCCTTCAAAAGATTTACTCGGTTAGTCTTGGCGTTATATTGATTCTTCTAATTCTTCTTTTGCTTTATGTATTTAAACTTTTCAAAACGAATAAAAGAATAAGTCGAAGAAATGCTCTACTGTTGGTGGAGCAAAATCATAGAGTAAAAAATAATCTTCAATTTATCTCTAGCATGCTTAATGTTCAAAAGGATACCTTGAAAGACCAGCCATCTTTGAATGAGCTTAAGAATATTCAGCTTCGTATCGAAAGCATGGCTATTTTACAGCGGACACTTTATTCGGATGGCGAGGTGTCTGACACGCACATTGGCGATTTCTTAGAGGAAGTGGTAGAGAATGTCCTGATATGTTGCGATAGGGAAGATGTAGAAACGGAATTTAATATTTTAGACGCCTACTTACCTTCCGAGGTGTCTTTACCCTTAGGTTTAATCATTACTGAATTATGTATTAACTCTTGTAAACATGCCTTTGAATTTATAAAAGAACCAAAAATCTTCGTCTCATTGATTAAAACTAAGAAAGAGTTGGTTTTAGATTTTGGAGATAATGGAAATGGCTTAGATAATGAGCTATTGGAGTTGAACGGAAATAGAGGATTTGGTTTTGAAATGATTCGTTTGCAGGCGGAACAATTAAAAGCACAACTCAAATTAGGGAATAGGAATAATTTAATAATTATAATACCACATACGTCTCCTCATTAAATCGCTTATAGAAATGAAGCCCCTTAAAATACTGATATTGGAAGATAGTCTATTGACGGTCAAAGATATAAAAGCTACCCTTCTAGCAGCAGGACACTTGCCTGCCAGAAGCTGCCGATCTGTGAGTGAGGCTATTAGAGCCGTTGATGCAGAAGTCTTCGATATCGCTTTAATAGATATTGAACTTACAGGTGGGGAATCTGGAATTGAATTTGCGAAACAATTAAACCGAAAAGGAGAAGTTCCTTTTATTTTTCTGACCTCTCACGAAGATGATGAAAATTTTATAGCTGCTAAAGTGACTAAGCCAGCAGCTTATTTAATAAAGCCTTTTAGAGCTCGAGAGTTAAGTTACCAGCTGGAGTTGGCATACGAAAACTTTACAAAAGGTGATGATGTGGTTGTAAATCAAAGCCAGCCTTATCTTTTTTTGCCATTTAGAAGTGGAGTCAAAAAAATTGATAAGAAAAAGGTGGTTTATCTACAGTCTAAAAAATCGTCCACTTTTATCTTTTTAGAAGATCAGAAAGTCCCTGAGTATTTTTCTGTAAATATAGGTTACTTAGAACAGTTTTTTGAAGAGGATAAATACGTCAAAATATCACGTTCGGCTGTAATTAACCTGGATTACATGATAGAAATGTTTGAGGGAGAGGTATATCTAAATTTCTTAGATGGCATTACTAAACTGACCGTTAGTTCAAATTCTCCTTTCATACGTTCGCTCAATGTGGTTCGCCGTCCTAAATAAAGGCTTACCTACATCTTATTGGCTTTACTGCCAGCAATAGTAAAACCGGCTCTCTCTTCATATTCTTCGGCGGATACCGTAAAACCGTCGAATTCTGCGAATCGGGTATATTTACCAATAAACTTGAGCTTGACGTCGTCAATACTCCCACTTCGGTTTTTAGCAATAATCATTTCTGCCATACCTGTGGTGCTGGTTCCATCTTCCAATGTGTCAATGTCATAATACTCTGGTCTGTAAAGAAACATCACCACGTCGGCATCCTGCTCAATAGAACCAGATTCTCTCAAATCTGATAATTGTGGCCTTTTATCTCCACCCCTTGTCTCTACAGATCTACTTAACTGAGAAAGAGCAATCACCGGGATATTTAATTCTTTTGCCAAGGTTTTTAGGGAACGCGAAATAGCTGCAATCTCCTGCTCTCTGTTCATTCCTTGTTTTTGATTTCCAGCAGTCATTAACTGCAAGTAATCTACAATTAGAATCTTTATATTATGAAAAGCCTTTAATCTTCTTGCTTTAGTTCTAAGCTCCAAGATTGAAAGGGCAGGAGTGTCGTCTATGTAGATTGGTGCTGTCGATAGATTGTTCAGTCTCGAATGCAGTGCATGCCAGTCTTCCTCATTTAAATCTCCCTTTCTAAGTTTATGGCTATCTATCTCTGCCTCTGCAGAAATAAGACGAAGCATGACCTGCTGGGCCGACATCTCCAAAGAAAACAGTGCCGCAGGCAAATGAAAATCTATAGCGGCGTTTCTTAAAGCAGAGATAACGAAAGCTGTTTTTCCCATACCGGGTCTTGCAGCAATAATAATAAGCTCGGTATTGTGAAAACCTCCAGTCAGTAAATCCAGGGAAGGAAAGCCCGAAGGAACATTAGAATGGTCAGAGTTTTCGTCCGTTTTATTTTTGATTTCCTGGATGGTTTTGGCCACCACGGCACTTAACTCGGGAATATTCTTATTTAAGTTTCCTTCCTGAATGTCTCTAAGGCTTTGTTCCGTACTATCCATTAAGCCATAGACATCCGTGGTGTCTTCGTAGGCTTTGGTATTCACGTTATCTAGCGTTTCTACTATTTTCCTTCTAATGGCGTATTGAACAATAATCCTCGCGTCTTGTTCAATGTGAGCCACCGTAGAATTGGCCATAATGTTGGCCACATAAGAGGCTCCTCCTACAAACTCCAGCTCACCATTAAGTCTTAGCTGATTGGTGGTGGTTAAAAGGTCAATGGGTTCCGTTTTTCCGAAAAGTTGAAGTATAGCCTGATAGATGGCTACGTGCCTTTCGTCCTGAAAACTATCTGGTTTTAAGATGTCTATAACAGATGTTAAAGCATCTTTTTCCTTTACAACTCCCCCTAAAACGTTTGCCTCTAAAGCTTTCACGTGAGAAAGTTGCTGAAAAAGAGGTTGTTTTTTTTCAGCGTCTTTAGATGGAAAACGTCTTCTGGCTTGTGCCATAAGGAGGGTTCTTTTTTATAGTATAGATAATGTTTTTTAAGAAATGCCAAGCATTTCTACTATTTCGGCAAGCTGCTCTTCGTTGGCAAATGGTAAGGAAATTTCTCCTTTATCTACCGCACTAACTTTTATTTTAAGAGGGACTAAGGTCTTTCCTTTAAGAGAAAGCTCTTCTATTCTCATGTCCTCTCTATAGCTATCTACAGCAGTAAAAGTTTTGGTTTGAGCACCGTCATTTTTAAGAAGTTCTTCTACCGCTCTGGCAGAAAGCCCTTGTTGAATAATCTTATGAAAAAGTTCTATTTGAAAAACTTTATCTTGAATCGTAATTAGTGGGCGAGCTTGCCCCATGCTTATTTGACCCAAAACTATCGCAGATTGAATGACTTCTGGTAGTTGTAAAAGTCTGAGGTAATTGTTTACCGTAGCTCTATTTTTTCCTACACGACCACCTAGCTCTTCATGCCTTAGGTTACACTCATTTATCATTCTTTCAAACGATAAAGCTACCTCAATAGCATTTAAGTCTTTTCTTTGAATGTTTTCAATCAAAGCCATCTCAAGAGAACGCTGATCGTCAACATTTCTAATATAAGCAGGTACTTTTTCCAGCCCCACGAGCTTAATAGCTCTTAATCTTCTTTCTCCAGAAATAAGTTCGTACTGTCCGTCTGCAGATTCTCTAACGGTAAGTGGCTGTATAATGCCATGTACTTTTATGGAATCGGCTAATTCATTTAAAGCAATTTTATCAAAATCCGTTCTTGGCTGATGAGGATTTACCTTAATTTTACTCACTAAGACCTCTTTAACTCCTTTAAATGAAGTAAGTCTCTGACTAACTTTCAGATTACTATCACTTAATAAAGAATTGAGGCCTTTACCCATATCATGCGACATTTTCTAACTCTGATTTAAACTCAGGCAATTTATTCCTTCTTAATAGCTCCTTAGCCAAATCTATATAACTGATGGCTCCTTTGTTTTCTAAGAATTTGATGTCAAACTCTTCTGCTTTTTCTCCAGTAAACATTAACAGTGCAGGAAGTCCATAACTAGGAGCTTCTGCCAGTTTCACGTTTCTTGGTACAATCGTATCAAAACAAAGATCATGAAAGAAACTACGTACATCTTCCACTACCATTTTAGAAAGATTAGTTCTGCCATCATACATGGTTAAAATGTAACCTTCTGACTCCAAATTTGGGTTCAGACGTTTTTTGATAATGTCTACCGTACTTTGAAGCTTCGCAATACCTTCAAGTGCAAAGTACTCGCACTGTACAGGAATTAAAACAGAATCCGAGGCTACAATAGAGTTAATTACCATTAGTCCTAAAGAAGGAGAGCAGTCAATGAATATGAAGTCGTAGTCTTCTTTTAAAGGCTGAATCAAATCCTTAAGAATATATTCTCTGGCTACTTGGTTTACAATCTCCAATTCAAAACCTGCTAAATCTATATGGGATGGAATCACATCAAGATTAGGAATTTGAGTAGAAACAATACACTCCTTAATGTTTGATTCTCCTATTAAGGCAGAGTATATATTATGATTCTGCTCTTTACAGTCAATGCCTAGACCTGAGCCAGCATTAGCTTGAGGATCTGTATCAACTATAAGGATTTTGTAATCCAAAACAGCTAATGAAGCCGATAAATTGATTGCTGTGGTTGTTTTTCCAACACCACCTTTTTGGTTTACAATAGAAATGATTTTTCCCATATTCTTTGAATTTTGAAGAAACAAATATAGCCGTTTTAGAAGCTACTATGAGTCATACAACTGTTATTGTAGATAAGTTTTGAAAATGTGGATAACTGTGAATTATTGACCAAAATGCACTACAAGGAATGTCAGAATTTAAGCGTTTTTCCTTCCGAATCGAAAAATAGCCTAGATTTTCAGACGTCGTAACTATTCTTTGTGAGACTTATCAAATTGCATTTATTTTAATAAATTTATAACCCTAACATGTTTGAGTTATGAATGTAAAAACATTTACTGCTGGTATTTTGGCTGGGATCACCTATTTTTTGTTGAACTGGTTGGCTTTCGGTGTTGTATTTACTGATCTATTTTCAGAAACAGCAAATGGAGTAATGAAGTCTGAAGAAGAAATGATGAGCACCATGCATTACTTGGTCATTGGTCAAGTTTTGATGGGGCTTTTTCTAGCATATGTTTTAAGTAAATGGGCTAATGTGAATAATGCCTTTGAAGGAGCTAAGGCAGGCCTTTGTGTTGGTGCTTTCGCTTCTGCCGCTTATGATTTCACTATGTTGGGCACCACCAACATTTCAACACTTTCCAATACTATCTCTGATATCATCATAGCGTCATGTATTTCTGGTTTGGCAGGGGCGGTAGTGGGTTGGTGGTTGGGAAGAAAATAGATTTAACTCGGATGATGTGTTGGGGAATCGTTATGAGTTTTAAAGTGCAATAAATCAGATAATTAAAGGAAATTAGCATAACGTTTACCCTGAGCTAATGTCTTAGGGTTCTGGTGATTGAGTTTAAATGGGTTTAGCCTGTACTGAGCTTGACGACGGGAAGCAATTTAGTTACGGTCCCGATAAAATCGGGAGATTGCCTATAGTGCACGAAACGGGATTAAAACGAAAATCCCCACCGCCAGTGGCAGTGGGGATTGTTATTTAGCATATCTAACCACTATTTTACATTTTTTAAAAAACTTATAATATCATCCGTAGTCCCTGCTATCTCCTCTGCCTTTAAATCGTGTGTCCCATTGGGTACTACGTGATATTCCGTTTTGACTTGCTTGTTCACTAAAATTGAATTTAGTTTCTCGCCTTGTTCTTTCTTTACTAAATTATCGTTCCCTCCATAAAAAAGGATGGTGTTAGTGCTTTTCCTATTGGCTAAATAATAGGGGCTAGCTCTCTGGTAAGCCCCAGGATTTTCGCTATATGATTCACCGATTAAGAGCTCTGTCAGATTCCTGTTTTTGTCATCATAAATACCCTGATAAATGTAGTCGTCTGTTAGGTCTGTAGGAGCCACCAATGCTGCTACAACTTTGATGTTTGTTTCGGAGAATTGGTAGGCATAAGACAATGCTAAATGACCTCCAGAGCTGTATCCCCAAAGTATGATGTCGTCAGATAAGTTTAGCTTGGTTTTGAGACTATCATGATGTTTGAAAAACAGGTCAAAATCATCCATGATATCTGCGAATTTTACGCCGTCTGTGCCTGCTAATCTGTGATTTATGTTGAAAATGGTAAGGTTAAGGTTCCTTTTTTTGTATTCTTCTACCACAGAGTTTAGGAAGCTTTTATCCAGAATACTCCACCCTCCGCCATGGACCATTACCATAGAAACCGACTTCATTTTGAAAGAAGTGGTATCTACTTTTGGAAGGTATAAATCATAGTTTTGAAATCTATTCTTACCATAATTTTGTTGAAGCTTTGTTTCATAGCCAGTAACAACACTGGACGTTAGTTTCTCATTAATTGAGACCGTTGTTTTACTGCTATTTAAAGGGGTAATGAGGTCGAAATTACTACAAGAGGTCAGTCCTATAAGTGAGAGTAATGCTGCAAAATTTAATAGTGTTTTCATAGTCTTAGATAGTGAGGGTTATATTTTATTTCTATAAAATCTGTTCCTTCTATTTTTTCTAAAAAATGGGGAAAAATGGGGATTAACGCTCTACAGCATTCCTCAATCGCGGTCATTTGGGATTAAAGCTGCCCAGCCTACCTCATTCGACCTCATTTGGGAAACAATTGACTCAGAATAAGTAGTGAAGTGGTTGATTTTGTTATAGGAATGATAATTTGAGATTCCAGATGAAACCAAAAATAAACAACACATATATTATGGAAAATAATAACGTAAAAGGTTCTGGAATAGCCACTGTACTATTAGGAGCAGCATTTTTGGCAGCAGCAGCTGTAGGTGTTTATCAATACCAAAATGTTAAAGAAACGGAAAATGAGATTGTTGCTCTTAATAGTCAGGCAGAAAATTTGAGCACTCAAAATGATGCCCTAGAATCTGAAGTAGGAAGCCTTTCAGAAAAACTTAGAATGAAAATAGCTGAAGCAGAAGCATCGGCCAAGGAATTGGAAGAGATCAAAGAGGCAAGTAAGAAAAGTAGTGCTTATTCTTTCAAGTCTAGTCAAAGAAGAAAGCAATTAGAGGCAGACTTAGTACTTAAAAATGAAGAAATAGGAAGCTTACAGGGTCAGATTGCTACTTTGTCTGAGACGAACATGAAATTAGAAAAGGATTTAGAAATTGTTCCTGTTTTAGAAGCGGAGAATCTAGACCTTAAAGGACAAGTAACCGAGTGGGAAGAGAAATTTGCACTTCTCGAGAAAGATTTTATGGATTTAGATACCAGATATCAGAAGTTAATATATGACGCTCCTGCAGATAACTTTAGAGTAGAAGTTTTAACATCGAGGGATAAATTAACAAGCAAAGCTAAGAAAGCAGATAAAATCACCGTCTCTTTCTTGATGCCAGCCTATTTACAAAAGGAAATGGGTAAAAATGAGACGATTTATTTAAGCCTTTTTGATGAGAAAATAGTTCCGATTGAAGGTTGGATAAAAGAAGTGAACGTTAATACTGAAAAAGGTGCTATTCCGGTTCAGGTTCATGGTGTTAAAGAGGTAGATTATAGCAAAAATCCTCAAGTAATTACATTTACAGTGGATACTAAAGGGAAACTTGAAGAAGGCTTTTACAAAGGTAAAGTTTATTCAAAAGATGATTATTTAGGAACGGTAGATTTCAGATTAAGATAAAATCAAAGAGGAGATGATTCCAAATTGGACATCTCCTCTTTTCGAGTTAAAGAGAAGGTTTTTAATTAATAATTCAACTTATATTTTTTTAAATGCTCGCCGGTTTCCGGTGGGCATTTTTATTTGCTTAATGTGGCGGCTTCAAAATAGAACGAAGCTAGGTCTTTTATAAGTTTGAGAAGGGCATCATAGCTTGCCGGTTTTACTAAATATGCGGCGGCACCTAAAGAATAGGCATTTTTAACCTCAGCCTGTGCACTAGAAGTGGAAATTACCATGGTAGGTATGTGCTTATATCTATCCGAGTTTTTTATGGTTTTAAGCACTTCTCTGCCATCTATTTTGGGCATGTTAAGGTCTAAAAGTATCAGGTCTGGTAAGGTTTTACATTCTTCAAGTAAAGAAACTAATTGCTCCCCGTCCGTAACAAATTCCAAGTGGCACTCAATTTGATTGTCCTGAAAAGCACATTTCATCAGCATTTGATCATCTAGATCGTCTTCAGCTATGAGTACGTTAAATTGTTTTGTCATTCTTGTGTTATTGTTGCTGCTGAGGGAAGTAAAGATGAAAGGTGGCCCCTTTGTTCACAACCCCTTCCGCATCCAGTTCTCCGTCGTGGCTTTGCATAATTCTAGAGCAAATAGAAAGTCCAATTCCTGTCCCTTCAATATCAGCAGTTTTGTCTAATCTGCCAAAAATGGTAAACATTTTATTCTTAAACTCATTATCAAAACCTTTTCCATTATCTCTGATGGCAATGTGGTGATAATTATATGAGGTTTCGCCTTCCCATTTGGTCACATTATAACTTCTTATCGATATCTCCAGCGGTTCGTTCTCTCGTCTAAATTTGATAGCGTTGCCAATTAAGTTTTGAAACAGCTGGTGAAGCAGTCCAGAATATCCATAAATGGTGGGTAGTTCTGAATAGCTGAAGTCTATGTTTTCTTTCTGAATAGTATCTTCAAATTCCTTTTCCACTTCCTTTACGATGTAATTTAAATCCACCTTTTCAGGTGCTGGGTTTTCAGCTGAAAGGGTAGAGAGACTGAGTAAATCCTTTATCAGAACGGTCATTTTTTCTGCAGAGCTGTTCATCCTGAGTAGCATATCTTTTCCTTCTGCTTTCATGGTTTCACTATAATCTGTCAAAAGTTTATTGCTGAAAAGTCTAATTTTCCTTAATGGCTCCTGTAGGTCATGAGAAGCTACATAGGCATATTGTTCTAGTTCCTGGTTTGATTGATTCAGCTCTTCAATACTCGCCTTTAGTAGCTCAGTGGTTTCGTCACGTTTTTTTAGTTCTACACTGATAAGCATAAAGGAGTAAATGATGATTCCCATGGCTATAAGTGCCAAAATGAATAAAAGAAATGGCGTAAACTGTTCTTCAAATTCTTTTATTCTAAGCCGTTTACTCAAGAGGGTTTTCTCATGATGATCAATGGTTTCTAGAACTTTAAAATAGTTTTTATTTATCTGGTCGTTGGCAGCAATAAGCTCTAGCTGATTAAACTTGTATTTAGCGGTAGAAGTATCATTGATGATTTCTAATAACAAACTCTGAATTCTGTGATCAGACTCTTGTTCTAATTTTTTTACGTAATGCTGATGGACTTTATTCCCTCTTGTTAATCTTTTAAAAAGCTGAATGGAACGCCTTAAGGAGTCTTTTTCAGATTGGAAGTTATTATAATAGTCGGTGTCTTTTGTGAGTAGATAACTTCTCTGCTCCGCAATGGATGTATTAAAACCAGAACGCATATTAGAGATGGCTAGTAGCACCCTGTTACTATTATCAATAATTTTTGAATATTTATTGAAATTACTCAGTCTGTCAAAGGTCATGACGCACAATAGTAATAGTATTCCTAGAGAAATTCCGAAGATAAGATTGACGAGCTTTTTATGCATTGGTGTTATGTATTAGAAATGCCACATTCTGGGGAATTGTTTCCCCTAAAAATCCTCACATTTAGAACCCTTTAAACGCAGCATGATTTTTTTTAAAACCTATTGAGATTTTAATATGCTGTGAGTGTGACGGTTATTGGTGTGATTAAAGCAAAGATGATTCTTATATATAAAAACGGTCTCCAAATTGAATAAGTATTATTATAAAACATTGCCACTATGTCAAGTCAAAAACTGATACTTAGCCAGAAACAAGGTTTAAAAATAAGCCCAAGGCAGATTCAATTCCTACATTTTCTTCAGCTTAATGAAATAGAACTAGAGCATGAGATTAAGAAGGAGTTAGAAGAGAATCCAGTGTTGGAGTATGAGGAGGAAAATGAAGAGGTGGAGAGTTGTTATCTATCACGGTCTCATGACAACTCGGCGGAGAGTAAAGATGGCTTCTTTGATATGAACAAAGCGGTTAAATCCAATATAAGAGTAGAGTTAAAAGAGCAGTTTCAATACCTAGCAAGCTCCGAAAAGGAATTGTCAATAGCAGATTTTATCATAGATTCGGTGGATGAAAAAGGTTATCTCACTTACACTTTAGACGAGCTAGAAGATATACTTTCTTTCGGCTTAAACATGCTGTTGAATCAAAAGGAAATATCAAACGTACTGCAGAAATTAAGAGGTTTGGAGCCGCAGGGTCTTGGAACTAGCGGATTACAAGCGTTTTTGACATTTCAAGCAAGAGAGAAGAATTTGAACCCAATTGTTATCTCTATTTTGGAAGAACATTTTGATGTTTTATCCGAAAGGGATTTTAATCTTTTGGGGCATCGTTTAGGTGTCTCAAATAATGAATTAAGACAATATTTAAAAACTATCTGTGGTTTTAAGCCATATCCATTTTATGGTTTTGAACTGTCTAGCGTAGAAAAAAATGAAACCATTATTCCAGAATATAAGGTAGATTATAGAGATGGGAAATTGGTTTACGGAACGTTGACGAAGAATGGAAAGAAGTTAGTATTTAATGAAAATTACGGAAAAGAATTCAGGGAGAGAACGGATAAAAAATTGAATAAGTTTTTGTCGGAAAAAAAGGAGTCTGCCGCCTGGTTTATTCAGGCCATTGAAGAGCGAGAGCATACCATGAATACTTGTCTTGAGGCTGTAGTGAAAATTCAGGAGGCATATTTTAAGAGTGGTAGTACATCAGATTTAAAACCAATGGTATTAAAGGATGTGGCTAGCCTTACAGGCAAAACCATTTCTACGCTTTCTAGAGTTACAAGCCAAAAATATGTTCAAACTCACTTTGGCCTTATCCTTTTAAAGAGTCTTTTCACTGAAGCCATTCAAAGAAAAGATGGAGAATTGATTAGCAATAAAGAAGTTCAACAAATAGTAAGTAATTTAGTATCGGATGAAAATAAGCGGAAACCCCTTACCGATTCAGAAATATGTAGGAAATTGGCTTCTGATGGTCTTAATCTAACCAGAAGAACCATTACCAAATACAGGGAGAATATGAATATCCCCTCATCAAAACTTAGAAGAGCACTTTAATATATGCCTAAAATACTTGTCATAGACGACGACCAAGACATTTGTCTTTTAATGAATCGCTTTTTAACCAAAAATGGATATGAGGTGGAAACCGCTATATCTGGCATTTTGGGATTAAAAAAAATAAAAGAGTTTAAGCCAGACCTTCTTCTGACAGATTTTAAACTGGGAGACATTGATGGTTCAGAAGTTCTTAAAAAGGCTAAGGAAATGATGCCAAATTTACCCGTGATAGTTATTACGGGCTATTCTGATATTAAAGTGGCTATAAATGTAATGAAAATGGGGGCTTTTGATTACGTCACCAAACCTCTTTTTCCAGACGAGATTTTGATGAACATCAAAAAAGCCCTGCATACAGAAGAGACGAGTACGCCTGCGGCTAAAACAGAGAGAAAGAGTAGGCTCAGCTTCAAAGAGAATAACTATATTTTTGGAAAAAGTGCGTTGGCAAAAAACTTGGTAAAGCAGGTCAATCTAGTGGCTCCCACTAATTTTAGTGTGATTATTTACGGAGAAAGTGGTTCTGGAAAAGAGGCGATCGCGAAAACCATACATAATAAGAGTAAAAGAAAAGATGGCCCTTTTATAGCGATGGACTGCGGGGCTATTTCTAACGAATTAGCAGGAAGTGAGCTTTTTGGGCATGAAAAAGGCTCTTTTACAGGTGCTATAAATCAGAAGATTGGACATTTTGAACTGGCGAATGGCGGAACTTTATTTCTAGACGAGGTGGCTAATCTTTCCTATGAGGTTCAGGTTTCTTTACTGAGAGTGGTGCAAGAACAAAAAGTAAAAAGAATAGGAGGAAATAAGGAGATAAGTCTAGATGTAAGGATTCTGGTGGCCAGTAATGAAAAACTATCAGAAGCTATTTCTAAAGGCAAGTTCAGAGAAGATTTATACCACAGATTTAACGAGTTTAATGTGGAAGTGCCGGCATTGAGAGACAGAGGAGACGATATTTTTGAGTTTGCGGAACACTTTTTAAAGGAAACCAACAGAGAGTTAGAAAAAGATGTGAAGGGCTTTTCGGAAGAAGTTAAAAAGAACATGCTGGATTACCCGTGGTATGGAAATTTAAGAGAGCTTAATAATGTGATAAAAAGAGCTACGCTTTTAACTGAAGGAGAGTGGATAGAAGTAGCAAGTTTGCCTTTTGAGATAGTGAATCACGAGAAAATGCTTTTTGCTGAAAAGAAAGAAGATACCGTAGAAACAGAAAATGCACCAAGTGGGAATTCTGGACATCTTAAAATGGCAGCATCTGAAGCAGAGTATCAGATGATATTGGAGGCTTTGAAAAAAGTCAATTTTAATAAAAGTAAAGCAGCTGCCTTGTTGAGCATTGATAGGAAAACGCTGTACAACAAAATGAAAAGACTTAATATTTAATGAGCGAACACTTATTGAAACCCGAAATTCCTGAGGCCGTAATGGCTCTTCAAAATGAGTTTGATGAGTTTATTTATTTGGCATCACATGATTTAAAAGAACCTGCGAGGAAAATAACCACTTTTGGTCAGCGACTAAGTAAGAGTTTGGAAGGTAGGTTAAGCGAAGAAGAAAAAGATTTTTTTGAAAGAATGATGGATGCTGCCAATAGGCAGCAGAGGATGATTGATGATTTGCTTAAGCTATCACGAATAAATACTACGGAGTTTAAAAGACAGAAAATTGTACTATCCGAACTTATAGAAGAGCTGAAGGTGAATGATAAAACAGATTTTAAATTCCAATGCCCAAAGATTGCTTATGGAGATAGAATACAGTTAAAAATAGCTTTTCAAGAGTTGATGGATAACGCCGAGAAGTTTAATAATGGGAAGGTGAAAATTAGAATCTCGACCAAATCAATTTTCTCCACGGTTATAGCCTCGAAGGGCTTAAATCCGTCTAGAAATTATGCGTATTTGATTTTTACAGACAATGGCATTGGAATACCAGAAGAATATGTTTTAGATATTTTTAGACCCTTTTATAGAATCCATGGTAGGTCTGAATTTGAAGGTGCTGGAATGGGACTTTCTATTTCTAAAGCCATTTTGGAGAAAATGGGAGGAGCCATTTGGTCTGAAAAAGATCAACCTATAGGTTCCTCTATTCATATTTTATTACCAGCTGCTTAAATGACAACCTTTCCATTAAAAATTTTACTGGTTGAAGACGATGAAGATGACTATCTCATCACACGCTCTATCTTAAGAGAGATTTCTCATATAGAATACAAGCTAGATTGGGTAAAGTCTTACCGTGAAGCTGAAAAGGTCATATTAGAAGAGAGGCATGATATTTACCTTTTCGACTACCTGCTAGGAGGACGTTCTGGCCTAGAATTATTAAAACTCTTAAAGACTAAAAACGACGACCTTCCTGCTATTTTACTGACTGGGAAGGGCGATGACAAAATAGACCAGCAAGCTATTGAGCTAGGTGCGTATGATTATCTGGAGAAAACGACTTTAAATTCAGATTCACTGGGTAGGAGTGTGAGGTATGCCGTAAAGCATGCCAATACCCTCAAGGCTTTAAGAGAAAGTGAAAAAAAATATCGTAGAGTTTTTGAAGGCTCCAAAGAGATAATTTTTATTGCAAACGAAGACTTCAATATCATCCACGTGAGTAAGGCGGTGGAGGGCTACATGGGCTATACACCAGAAGAGGTCTATGCTATGCAGAGCCATGAGTATTTTGAAAATCCCATGCAGATAGTGGATATGCAAGACCAGATGAAAGGAGATGGTAGCATAAAAGATTATCTAATTCATCTGAAAGCTAAAAATGGCGAAGTGAAGTCTGGTTTGGTCTCAGTGGTGGTGGAATTTGATGCAGACGACCGCTTCTTTTTACACGGCATATTCTCCGACCAAACCGAGAAAATTAAAGCAGAAAGAGCTTTAAGACAAACCAGGAAATTAGAATCCACGGCCAGGCTGATGCAGGTTCTGGCTCATGAGGTCAGAAACCCTTTGATGAATATTAATCTTTCTTTAGAAAGTTTATCAGATAAAGTGCTTGCAGAAGATGAGGCGGTGCTAGAAATCATTCAAAGAAACACCAGAAGGATAGATAAACTTATTAATGAAGTGCTTCATGCAGCCTCGGAAAAGGAAGTTCTAAAAGAAGCCACAGACTTAAGAAAGGTTATAAAAAAGGCTATTTCTCAGATAAAAGACCGAGCAAATATGCGAGGTGTGGAAATAGAAACAGACATAGATAAATCTCCTAAACTAAAGTTGAATGCAGAACAAATTTGCACGGCATTGGTCAATATTATTCTGAACGGAATAGAGGCCTTAGAAGAAAGAGAGAACCCGAAAGTGAGCATAAAAAGCTATGCAAAAAACGAGAAGGTGATTGTGGTAATTACAGATAATGGTATAGGCATGGACGAAAAATTACAGTCCAAGCTCTTTGAACCTTTTTATACAGCCAAAACAAACGGTGTAGGCTTGGGCTTAGCCTCTACACTGGGTATTTTAAAAGCTCATGATGCAGGAATAGAGGTGGATTCTGAGTTAGGAAAGGGTTCTTCTTTTACCATAGAGTTTGATGTAACCGACTAGTGATGTTGCCAATGTGGCATTTTGTGGCGTGTTTTCCACATTTTCTGCATTCCAAAATGGTGGAACTTATTTTTAATTATTTACTGTAAAAAGTAAACAATTATGCATCCATCAGAAATTTTATATTATACCGTATTCGGACTATCGTTTTTAGTGGTAGCCGTCAGTTCAGAAATCATCGTAAATTCAGAGGATGAGGAATAAGTTACGTCATTTCTCACCTTTATATTTAACTAAAGGTTAGAGCTCCAGCGGAGCGATATACTACAATCCGTTTGAAATTGTATAATGGTCTAATATGTTTGGCGTCATTTTGGATATTGCCAAAATCATGACTAACGCTTCTACGATGCTAGTATATCCAGTATATTCCGTTCCTTGATCTTTTGATTATCTCTATTTCTCCACAGCTTTATATTTTGATAAAATGAAATCCACAATCCATATCTGTGTAGAATCCATTTGAGCTTGTTGGGCATCTATAAAACCATGATTCACTTTTTCCAGCACATGAATTTCATTCTCCACTTTCAAAGAATCCAGTAATTTTTTAAGACTCAGCGACTGTATGATGGGCACCACTTGGTCGGCATCGCCATGAATCATCAGAATAGGAGGAGCGTGTCTTGTCAAATAGCGATATGGTGAATAAAGCCTCATAATACTATCAGCTTTTATGCTGTCTGATTTTGGGTCAAAACCGAAAATGCGTTTAGCTATATCAAAATCATCTCGGAAATATTCTGGCAAGGTGGCCACTATGTTTCCCAAACTGTCGGCCAGTTTGCTTCTGTAAATGCCTTTGAGGTCGTTTGGCCCATATACATCTACCACATAATTAAATTTTACGTTGTAGAAAGAACTGTCAAAACTAAGTTTGGTAGGAAAGGCGTTCATCATAGCGATATGTGCTCCGGCCGACTCGCCAAAAATTCCAAAATTATTCAAGTCTAACTTTAAGGAATCCGCATTTTGTGCAACCCATTTTATGGCCTGATTTACATCAATGATACAATCTGGAAACGCCCCTTTGCCATTTATGGCTACGCTGTAGTCTGGGCTAATAATAGTATAACCCTTTTCTCGCAGTTGATTTATTGCCGAATTAAAGCGGTTATTGTTGATAGATTCTTTTAGGCCACCTATCCATGCACCACCATGAATGTAAAGCACCACGGGAGATTTTTTATAAATTCTTTTAGTAGGGGTATAAATGTCTAAGGCTAGATTTTCTTTGTAAACACTGCTATATATCACATCTCCGTTAAGAAAAGGAGCATTATTTTTTACGAAGAAGTATACGAGCCATAAAGTCAGTATCAAAAAAAGAAGCAGAAGGCCAATTCCCGTTTTTTTGAAGAAGCCTTTAAAGGTTATGTTTTTCAATTTTTGTTGATGTGTCTATGGGAATAAAAATGCTGACATAGTCTTCGTTTTAACATAATGAAGGACGTATTAGGTTCAAAACTAGTAGATAAAGAAGGCATTGATATCATGAAGGAATTCTGAAACTTATTCTGCTTATATGCTTCATTCAGCTTGAAAGCAGCAGGGGAGTGACATGTTGTGTTTTAATAGCTCTGGGTAAAATCCGTGCTTTATAAAATCAAGAGAAGCGATATTCTAATAGGAATGAGTGAACGGTTTGTTTGATAAGCTCCAGCGGAGCGACATGTTGTATTTTAATAGCTCTGGGTAAATTTCGTGTTTTATAAAATCCAGTGAAGCGATATTCTAATAGAAATGGGTGAACAGTTTGTTTCATAAGCTCCGGAGGAGCGGTATGTTAATAGCACCGAGTAAATTCCCGACGTGATAAGTTCCAGCGGAGCGACATGTTATTCAGCGTTCTATAATATTTATCTTGATTTACTCCAAAACCTTGACAAACGCTCTTTTAAATTATACCCCGTATTTAGCCAACAGAAAAGCTAAATATTGTTTTTTATCTTTAATTTCACCTTTAATCAAACCAATAGAAATAGATTCTACCATTTGATTAAGCGATAGTGCCTCTAGTTCTGGCATCTCGGTACCTAAGGCCGTAAATGCTTCGGTAAGCTTATTGGTAAGCGGCACCATTTTTTGTGGGTTATAGTATTCGCTATCCCATTTCAGTTTAATCTGGAGTTTCCAAAAATCATATTCCGATTCTTTGACGGAGAAAGGTAACTCTAAAGTCATTTTAATGATCTTTTTAGGCTCATTTTGAAACAAAATTGGTCCCATTAATTCCATGAACTTTTTTTCGCCCTGCCCCAAAATAGCATTTAAAAGGCCTTTTTTATTCTGAAAATGACGAAAAATTAAAGCCTCAGATACGCCAGCTTTTTTAGCTACAGATTTGGTAGATGTAGCGTTAAAGCCCTCATTGGCAAAGAGCTCAAGGGCTGCTATTAATATGTTGGCTTTTTTGTCGGTCACAGAAATGGTTTAATTGTGAGCATATACTTACAAATATAGCATATTTGGAATTTGGGGGCAAATGCGTGCGTGATAATGTTTTAAACTTTTTGGGAAGAAATACGTATCTTTTGAGTACTTCACTAAAGGAAAAGGCTAAAGAATTGACCTTTTCTGTAAATTTTTAAAATTTAATTCTGAGCTTTGTTTGTGAGTGATTACTTACTAAAATTGTGAATTGCTTTGATATGACTTACAAAAAATACATCTTTTTATTTGCTGTGCCTTTGGCAGTGTTTTCTTTCAATATGCCTGAAAAGGAGAAGGTCATGCCTGTGGTGAAAATAGAACATCAGGAAGCTCGTCCGGCCTTTGATACCATGATGAAGGTTTTGACCCATAAACGTTGTATGAATTGTCACCCATCGGGGGATAAGCCGAGACAAGGGGAAGATAGCCATCTGCATTATTTTGGTATAGAAAGAGGAAAAGAAAATCACGGTTTTGAAGCTACTACATGTAGTACCTGTCACCAGTCAAAAAATAATGATGCTTCTGGAGTACCTGGGGCACCACATTGGTCTTTAGCTCCTAAAAGTATGGCTTGGGAGGGGAAATCCAGGGTAGAAATAGCGGAGATTATTTTGGACAGGTCAAAAAACGGTCATAAATCTCTCAAAGAAATAGAGAAACATATGACGGAAGACGAACTGGTGCTTTGGGCTTTTGAGCCTGGTGTTCATGCCGACCGTAGCCCTAGAGAAAAACCGCCAGTTTCTAAGGAGGAATTTATAGCTGCCGTAAAAA